>NZ_JARXHW010000051.1:0-29680 GCF_031127805.1 Thalassobacterium maritimum
GATGTGTCGGTGTATACCAAGCCATTCTTAGGCATGTTGCACATAAGGGGCCAGATCGCAACGAGGCTTAAGTCTTAAAGGGCAATCGCGGGCATAAGGGAAAACCCACGAAAGAGTGGAGGGTTTTAGTAAAACAAGATCAATTGGATGGCGCCATCCACAGCTCGGAGAGTTGGGAAGTTGCTGAAACAGAAACAGAAACAGAAACAGAAACAGAAACAAAAAAACAATGAAAACATAATCAGTGATGGAAATTCTCAGATCAAACCCAGCGGGTTCATTCCCGCCCGGAAGGCCTGACCAGCCACCGGAAGCGAGTCTTGCGTCGTCGGTAGAGATGCCGGCACGAAGCGTAGACAGCGAGTTGCAAAGCCCTGTGATAGAGCCTCGAAAGTTCTTAGATTGGGGGAGTCTTCGTGTTTCCAATAGCGGGGACCATGTGGTCGCACCCAAAGAAAGCCATTGTGGCGATTGGTCTGGTGCGAACGTCCGCCCGGGGTCGGAGAGCATGGCAGAGCAATATCGGGGTTTGCCGGGAAGATGGGAGAGCCTACCGTTTCCTTGGGGAACAACTACCGGATCGGACGAACCCGGTTTACCAACGTCCTTGCCGATCGCGCCGACCTTGCCGCGATTCGTGCGTGAATATGCAGGGTCACCCAAGGTATCGTATGGCGAGGGAGACCGAGCCACCGAGACGAACGAAGGCAGTCTTAGCCTCTGCATAGTAGCGCTTGAAAAGCGGGGAACTCACCCGGAGGACCCGTGGAGTAGCCAAGGCGGAGGTCGGATCATGGACGCTTAGGAGGGAACTACGCATGTACTACAGAGACATGAAAAGCGTATCCACGAAACAACTAAGCATAGCGAACGCGGCGAAGAAGTATCCTCACGAACCGCTCACCGTGCTACATCCGAATCTTGATCTGCATTGGCTCTGGGAAGCCAGCCTGCGCGTGCGCAAAAATAGCGCTAGTGGGGTGGACGGCCAGACCTACGCCGATTACGAAGAGGGCAGGCGGGAACGTCTGGAGGCACTGCTGACGAAGGCGAAGGACGGCAGCTACCGCGCTCCCCCGGTTAAGCGGAAATACATTCCGAAAGACGGAGGCGAGCAACGCGGCATCGGCATTCCGACGCTGGAAGATAAGATACTGCAGCGGGCCGTGGTGATGCTGTTGGAGCCGATCTATGAAGAAGAGTTTCACGACTTTTCTTTTGGATTCCGCCTCCGCAAATCGCCACACCAGGCACTGGAATATATTTACAGCCAGTGTTATGAACAACAGGTGGCCTATGTACTGGACGTCGATCTACGAAAGTATTTTGACACGATAGACCACGGGCACCTGCGCGAGATACTCCGCCGCAGGGTGGGAGACGGCGTGGTCACACGCCTGATAGATAAGTGGCTCAAAGCGGGCGTTTGGGAGAACGGTAGCGTTCATTATCCCGAGGCGGGAAGTCCTCAAGGGGGCGTGATCAGCCCCCTGCTCAGCAACATATACCTGCACACCGTCCTCGACGACTGGTATGTCCGAGACATCCGTCCGCACTTGAAGGGCAAGTCCTATCTTGTGCGCTATGCCGATGACTTCGTGATGGGGTTTGCCAACAAAGCCGACGCCGAATCAATGCTCGCAGCATTGACGGCACGCTTCGCCGAATACGGCCTGCAAATCCATCCGGAGAAGACGCGACTGGTGAGGTTCGAAAGACCGGGCAGGCCCGCGAACGCCGGAGAAAAACCGGAGACGTTCGACTGTTCCGGTTCGCTTCGCGCCCGGTCTTGTCGCTTCGCTCGGAACCTCGGCTTCACCCATTACTGGGGGAAGTCCCGCAAAGGCAATAGCGTGGTAAAGCGCAAGACTTCCGGCAAACGCCTGCGACGCACCCTCGGGGCGATCAAAGAGTGGGGCTGGAAGCATCGGCACTTGCCATTGAAAGAACAACAGGAGCAGATCAACCGGAAGCTAGTAGGGCACTACGCCTATTACGGAATCACCGGCAACTCCAGGAGCCTCGGAGAAGTCCACTATCAGGTGAAACGACTCTGGCGCAAATGGCTGGGCCGACGAAACCGCGACGGGCCGATGAACTGGAAGGCCTTCGGTCAACTGTTGGTCAACTACCCGTTGACCCTTCCCAGGATTGTTCACCCTTATCGAAAATACGCTCCCAGCGAAACCATGATCTGAGGAACCGTGTGCATCAATCGTGCTCGCACGGGTCTGTAGGAGTGCGGTCGAGCAATCGGCCGCACGACCTCGACTGGTGCTTTTTGTTCTGAGGTCGGCTTGTGTCATGATAAACTGACACCCAGGTATCGGGCTTATGTCGAAGAAATGCAGGGTAGGAAGCAGGTCTACCACTTGCGGACTCCCGGTGAGATTGTGAGCTTTTTCGATCGTCTTTGATGCTCGCATCCGGGCAGGTCCGCCTTGGGAATTTACTCCCACTCGCTTATGCCTCCTCGAATGAGCGGATCAGTTCACGAACGACGGGTTCAATTTTTTCGATGGCTTCATGTTTCGACTTTTCGAATCGTTCGTCGCCAAATTCCTGATACTCGATCGATACATTCCATGACTGGGACACTCCGAGGTATTTCGACATGGTTTGGATGTGGGGGTGCAAGTGGTTCATGGAGGCACGAACACCTCCCGGATCAAAACCAAACTCACCGGAGGCGGAGAGCGTAACGAGTCGCTTGCCTGATAGGATCGGTTCCAAGGGCGTATCTCCGCGCGCCAGATCAAATGAAAAGGTTTTGCCTACGCGGATGACCTGGTCGAACCATGCCTTCACCGCAGCGGGGAGACCATAGTTATACATCGGCGTCGCGATGACGATTACATCCGCTTGCGAAAGCTCGGCGATAGCTTGATCCGAATATTCCAGGATTCGGTGATCTTGCTTACTTCGTTCGGCCTCTGGTGTAAAGGCTGACGCGATCCATTCTTCGCTGATGAACGGAGGTGGATTTTTGCCCACATCTCGTTGTGTGATTTCGCCGGTGAGGCCAGCCGAGTGCCAGCTGTCTAAAAATCTTTGCGTGAGCATTCTGGAAAGAGAGCGTGAAGAACGGGCGCTGCCGTTGATCATTAGGAGATTTGTCTGATTCTTCATTGGGATGGAGCAATTGTTGCGTTTGATTTGGAGAGAGTTGGACGCTCGGCTTTGTTTTTACCGAGCTGGATTCTTGAGCTGGTAAAACGGCCACCCGAAATATGGCACGGGTGGCCGTTTGATATTTTAGTAATTAAGCCGATGGTTCCCAAGCGAAGCGTTGGAAGGGGGCATCGATGGGTGTTTCGGCCAAGTGATTGACATAGTTGCTGATCACCTTCTGTGAGAGACCGAGGACGATTTCCAGGAGCTGGCGCGGGCCGTAGCCGGCGTCAAAGAACGCGCGCGCTTCGTCTTCGCTCAGATGTCCACGATTACGAACGATCGCGAGTGTCGTTTCGTGGAGTGCTTGCAGCTTGTCGTTCTCCAATGGAGTTTGATTGCGTAGGGCTTCGGTGATCGAGGGATCCACTCCCTTGTATTTATGTTGTGGGTGAAATTATTCACCGGCGGGCGTGCCAGTCTTAGAGATCGAGTGCATTGATTTCTTCGATCGTGAAGCGAGGGGTGATGTGTTGTTGGCAGTTCCAGTCGAATGCCTGGATGCGGAAGCGCAGTAGGCGTTCGACGCGTGCGCGGTATTTGGGGAGTTTGAGATGTGCTTCGAGTTCGGGGTAGTGCTCGAGCTGTAGCACATCGGCGGTCGCCCAGATCTTGAGTCGCTGGCGGGTGGGGTAGTCGATGAGGAAGAGCATCACTTTGCCGATGGCATTAATATTGCCAGTGCTGATGTATTGGCGGTTGCCGCTGAAGTCGGGCATGGCGAGCGTTTCCGGATTAATGACTTTGAGGAATCCCGGAGGGCCGCCTCGGAATTGTACATAAGGCCAGCCGTTTTCTCCGACAGAGCTTAGGTAGAAGCTGTCTCGCTTTTCTACGAAATGGATCTCGTCGGCACTGAGTCGATAGCGGTCGCCGCTGCACTCGGCGCGAGCGTAAGCTTTGCGGGACCCTTGTGCGGATTGGACCGCCTTGACGGAGTCAGTGAATGCGTAGCGGGTGAAGTTTTGGTCCATGGTGGTTCAGGTGAACGCCGCCCGCATTGTTGGCGGGCGACGTTTCGTGTGTGTCGTTTGTTCCAGGAGTAGTGCGATTAGACGGCTTGCGGTTCGCTGGCCGTGGCATAGCTGCGCACGCGGGTGACGATGCCCGAGCGGTCGGTGAGTCCAGTCGATCGGTGGCGGATTCTACCCTTGTTGAAGTAGAAGAGTGTCGGGATCGAGCCGACGTCGTTCTTGCGGGCGAGTTGCGGGTGTTCGTCGATGTTGACTTTGGCGATGATGGCCTCGTCGCCGAGCTCATCGGCGGCGGATTCAAGGATGGGATTCAGTGCCTTGCAGGGGCCGCACCAGGGAGCCCAGTAATCGACGACAACCAGTTGGGTCGAGTGGTTGATGAGCGTCTCGAGCTCGGCTGCGGATTGTATGTGATGGATGTTTTTCATCTTGAATGTCCATTCCTGGGTTAGCTTCTGTTGTGGCGCAGTCTGTTGAGCTGGCTAGGCGTGCGTTGTTGCGAACTACTGATCACGTGCGTGGGCACCTTCTTTGTATATTCGCGAGATTGTGCAGTTGAAGCGCTTCGGGCGTGGTTAATCGAGAAGGGGGTTCGCTTCTTCGTGAGGTTCTTGGCGGGGCGATGCTGGAGCTTTTCCCATGTGTGGCATTGCGTGTGACTGGTGTCACTTCGAGCACGATTGATCGTGCCAGCAGTGTTCGCTGAAAGTACTGATGAGCCGAACAGGAGTAAGCCAAGAATCGCGAGTCTGTGTGGGATGTATGGTTTCATTGTGATATTTTTTTCTCTATTGGATTGAATTGAGTTGCGGTTTGTCGATTAGTGAATCGATTTCCAGTTTTTGTCTGCCTTTCGGATGTTGCCTTGGATGTCTTTGGCCCATTCTTTCTGAATGTCGCTGTCGAGTTTGAGGTAGGGCGTGCCGTCGATGAACTCATAGACCGTCGGGTTGCTGTTGAACTTCTTACCCAGCGCGAGTCCGTAGGCGCAGTAGCCGTTATAGGCAGGGAGATATTTCTCCGGGTTGGCCTCGAAGGCGGCTTTGTTGGCCTCGTTCGCGAAGAGATAAGTGACCCCTTCGTGTTGCGCGGCTTGAAAACCAGTGCCGCGGATGGGGCCTGATTCCTGATGGTAGCTGACGAGGTCGTATCCACCCACTGCGGGGAGGTCATACTGGTCTGCGTCGATCGCTGACGCGGTCAGTGCGCTGGCGAAGATGAGGATACTGATGTTGATGATGTGTCTGATGCTTTTCATTTCTGTTTTTATTTTGTACTACTTATTTATGGTTATTGTTTCGCGGCAGATCGTACCGAGAAGGGTTTAAAGGGCGTTTAACTGCTGTGGCTAAAACACGCTGCGCTTGAGGTCTTCTGCTGGAATACTTCGCGCAGTCGTGATTTGCCGCGTGAGAGTCGTGACATGACGGTGCCGATTGGAATGCTCAGTGAGTTCGCGATCTCCTGGTAAGAGAGGTCGTTCAGATAGAAGAGCGCGAGTGGCGCTCGGTAGGTGGGATCGACTTCCTGTAAGGCTTCGACCGCGAGTTGTGCGTCGAGGCGACGGTGTACGTCCGTTTCAGTGGATCCTGCGATCGCCTCGAGAATTTCCGGATCACGGCTTTCGAGGCGGTTCCGGTCGCGTTTACGACGCAGGAACTCGCGGTAGAGCGTAGTGAAGAGCCAGGATTTTATTTTGCTTGGATCGCGTAAGCTACTGCCTTTGCTTGCGTAGATGTAGAAGGTTTGTTGGACGATGTCGTCGGCTTCGTGCGTGCTCTTCGCCAGGCTGTAGGCGAAGCGGTAGAGCGACGGTTGATAGTCGGATACGATTTGTTCGAAATGATCGGCAAGAACTTGCCCATCATGTGCGTAAGTGAGTGTTTGCGGCTTCATGGTGATTTGGGAAGTTTGCGGACCAATCATTGTCGTATCGGTGCGGTTGGTGATGTGCGCTTAGGTCAGAGACGAATGAGCGAGGTGGATGTCAGACTCGTCTTTCCCTGCATTTAGATTGGGGAAGTAGTAGGCGAGTGGTAGTGCATAGGCCCAGTGACGTGTCATCGAAAGAACCGGGAAGATCAGTCCGCCTGCTGTCCCTGCGATACCAAGACCGAGCAAAGGAAAGAGGAGAAACCAAACCAGCATGACGGTCTCCAGAGTCGTAAAGAGTAGTGCGCGAAACCATCCCGGTCCGAAGAGTGAAGGCGCGAGGGCCGCGTAGATTGCCGCGAGCGCGATGCCGTTGCCATAGTGCATGAGCAATGCGATGGGGAAGGGGAGCCCCACTGCTTGAGCGAGGACTCCGGGGATGTCCCACCAGGTTCCGGTGAAGAGAAGCCCTACGATATCGAAGAGCAGTGTTCCGATGACGCCGGCGATGCCGGCTTTGATCCAGTTGATTTTCATGGTAGTTTCTTTTTTTGGTTTGTTTTTTTATTGGAGGAGAGGGATTAGGCTTGGCCGCCGAAGCGGACATAGTCGTCGAGGTCGAGGTATTCGAAGAGCGTGCCGACGTCTGTCCGCGGAGGAGACTGGGCGAGGGAAAACTCTGCGATCCAGGCACGAACTTGAGGGTTTAGGCCGGGGAGCTTTTCGATCCATGTGCTCCAGGAATCGATTTGATGAGGCAGGAGCTGGTAGGGCGTCTGCGTGTGGATCCATTCAAGGATCTCGAAATCGCCCAGCCCTTCGCTGACTTTGGCCAGGAGCTCGTCTGGAGTGATGCCGGTGAACTTGAAGAACTGGAGGTCGAGGAGGCTTTCGCGACCATAGATGTAGACGCCGGCGCGGTCGTTTGCAGTGGCGCGGGCCTTGTCGATGAGTCGTGGAAGGTGGGCGAATCCGCCCAGACGTACGCGTGGGCTGCGTGGCGCCTGTTGTGTTAGATCGGTGGTGATGGATGTGTTCATGCTGCGATGGGTGGTGGATGTGTTTGTTCTCAGAGTCGGCGCTCGGATGCGTCGATGGCTTGGTCGTTGATGGATGCGAAGCGGCGGGCCATGAGGCCGTTGGCGTCGAACTCCCAATTTTCATTTCCGTGGGCGCGAAACCATTGGCGGGAGTCGTCGCGCCATTCGTATTCGAAGCGCACCGCGATGCGGTTGTCGCTGAAGGCCCAGAGCGTCTTCTTTAGTTTGTACTCATGCTCTTTGGCCCACTTGCGGCGGAGGAAGTCGACGATCTCGGCGCGGCCATTAATGAAATCGGCACGGTTGCGCCATTCGGAATCTTCGGTGTAGGCCTGAGCCACCCGTTCGGGGTCTTGGGAGTTCCAGGCGTCTTCGGCGAGTTGTACCTTTAGGCGCGCGCTGGCCTCGGTGAAGGGTGGAAGCGGGGGACGTTGTTCTGTATGCATCATTGCTGGAGGGTGAGCGATGGAGGCTGTGGGCCCCCATCGCAGGATTGGATTTGGGAACGCTTGCGAGTCGCCTTAGCAGCAGCTGCACTGGGCGGCTTCCACTTCCGGGAATTCGCATTCTGTTTGTGCGTAGCGGTTGAAGTAGTTCGTGTAGAGATTGACGGCTACGTTCGCGACGACCTCGGCGGCTTCGGCTTCGGTGACTCCGGCGGACTTGACGGCAATTTGTGTCGACTCAGGCACTTGGCCCTTAGTCTCAATAATTGCTTTGGTCAGGGTGAGGATGGCTTGCTCCTTGAGATCTGTAGACTCTGCATGGCGCGCGGCTTTCAGCTCGTCGGACGGAATCTTCATAAGGCCGCCGATGGCGGTATGGGCGCGAAGACAGTAGTCGCAGTCGTTTAGTTGAGCGGAGAGGAGCGCGATCTTCTCCCGTGTTTGAGGGCTCAGACTGTCGCCCGAGACCGCTCCGCTTAGGCCCAGATAGCCTTCGAGGGCCGCCTGGCTGTTGCCGAGGGCTTTGACCATGTTTGGGACCAGGCCCAGCTTTTGTTTGACGGCATCGTAGAGTGCGGCGACTTCCGGAGATGCGTTTTCGGATTCGAGTGTGTGGATACGGCTCATTGTGTTTTTTAGTTGTGTGTTTTTATGATTACAAACCGACTGGTCGGTCAGCTTATGTGAAAAAAGAGAGATGCTTTGTTCCTTTAGTATAACCGACCGGTCGGTCTGGTTGTGGTTATAGGAAAAGTTTGAAAAATTAATTTGGCTGAAATTACAGAAGTGCCGTGACTTGTTTCTTGGCGACTTGGAGAAACGAAAGGTCTTGGAAGTTCTGTAGTTGGATGAGGGTGCCTTCGAAGAGAATGAATAGGGTGGTGGCGATTTGTTCCTGTTCGATCTTAGTCTTCGTAGCGTGGTGTTCGGCGGTAAGAGCACGAAAGAGTTCAAATAATTCCCGCTTATGATTAGAAATTTCAAGACGCAGCGCATTTTCGCAGTCGGGGGTCTCGCACATGGTGTTGAGAAAGGCGCAGCCACGGAAGTTGGCATCCTGCATCCACTGGCCGAGGAAATCGAAGATGCCGACTATTTTGGATTTAGGAGTTTTCTTTGGGTTGATGAACTGGAGGAGCCAGTGGTTCCAAGTAGCGTGACGTGCTTTCAGCCATGCGATGCCCAGTTCTTCCTTGGATTTGAAGTGAGAATAAAATGTGCCTTTGGCCGCACCCGCTTCCTGAATGATCTGTTGGACGCCGGTACAATGGTAGCCTTGTTCATAGAAGAGCTTGGAGGCCACTTCGATGATTTCGTCGCGCTTGGATAGGCTGTTTTTTGATTTGCTCACGATTATGCAATAAACATAAACCGACTGGTCGGTCAAGGCTGTGGTAGATTTTTTATTGTTTTTTTTATTGAAGGGCAAAAAGATGACATGGCTGAAGTGTCAGTTTAGTGATTAATCACCACTGGCAACTCCTCCCATGTCATCTTTTGGAGCCGAGGCGTTCTTCGATGGAACCGAGGAGCTTGCTTTTTGCTCGGTGGATGGCATTCTGAGCCTCAAAGAGGAGTCGAGACTGGGGCAGTCCACGCATTCTAATATCTTGAGCATCTTGAATTTGACGCCAAATGGCACATTTTAAACGTGAAAAGTAGCTATTATAAACATTCTGACATGACCTCATTTTGCCCCCCTAATACCTTGCTCGATCCACCACACGCTCAACAGTGAAAGCCCTCCCAGGGCAACTGAAGCAAAAGGAGTTCCGTTGTCCACTCGGATGATCTCTGGTAATCCATGGTAGCGCATCAGCTTCTTACAGCTCCTAAGCGTCGTATTGAACTGCTGGTTGAATTGGCCTTTGCAACCAACGATATAACGACTGTAACGATCACACACCGTCAACGGATCGCAACGCACGCCATCGCCCATCGTAAACCAGCCCTTGAAGTCAAATGTCCACACCTCGTTCGGACGTGTCGACTCGGTTAAGTGCTCAGGACGCACGCGATGCACGCCAGGCTTACGCTTACGTTTCTTTGTCAATCCGTGGCGGTTCAGCACGTTGTTGATCGTATTGATATGCGGACGATTTTCTACCCCATGAACCTTCAGAAGCAGATCGTGAATCTTCTTCGCTCCCCACCTCGGATGTTTGCGCCGCTCCATTACAATCAACTTCGTCACAGCTTCCTCGGTTGTAAATGAGCAGGCCTTGGGCCGGCGACTGTGATCAGCCAAACCTGCCCTGCCATCAGTCTCATAGCGACGCAGATACTTATGCCCTGTCTTGCGGCTGATGCCGAAGTCGGTGCATAAGTCAGTGATTGTGAAACGCCCAGTTTGGGCGAGCATTACGAAGCGTTCGCGTTCGGTCATAGGTTCGGTTTCCTTCCATGGCATCCGGACACTTTAGTGTAACCTATGTCCTTGTGCTATCCGTAACCTAGGTCCTTGTGCCGAACCTAGCTGCTGAGTGCGGATTAATCGCTACCAAAAACGTTTTTAATATGGAAAGCATCTAGCGCCTCACGACCTGATTCTGCTGCAGCTTTTAGCGGTAGATTCAGGTGTAAGTCAGATCCAATATGTCGGAGTAGATCGTCAGAGGCCTTTGTGAGTTCAGCGATTTCAAAAAGGGTCAGTCCAATTTTTCATGTTTGTTCAGTTGAAACAACTCCGTAACTTTATTTAGATCTCAGTCAATGGCTAGGAAGAGTAGGATCGAATACGCAGGGGCGCGTTACCATGTGATCAACCGTGGGAACTATCGTTCGTGGATCTTTGAGACTGAAGGAGCGCGTCGCAGTTTTCATGAGTGCCTGGATGAGGCCTGTGCCTCGATGGGGTGGCGTTTGTATGCTTGGTGCTTGATGGGTAATCATTATCATTTGTGTATTGAGACACCGGAACCGAATCTGGTGGAAGGGATGCGCTGGTTGCAATCGACCTTCGCTAACCGCTTCAACCGTTTCCGTCATAGCAACGGTCATGTTTTCCAGGGACGCTATAACGCGATTCTCTTGGACGGGGATGCGCTGGGACCTGTATGTCACTATATTCATCTAAATCCTGTTCGCGCAGGTCTGGTGGAGGCGGGCGAGTTGCAACAATACGCAGAGAGCAGTTTTGCGCGTCTTTGGTATCCTAGCCGGCGTCGAGAGTTTGAACACCTTGAAGTGGGCTTAGAGTTGGCGGGCGGCCTTGCCGACACGCGGACTGGGCGGCGTAAATATCGCGACTACCTCGCTTGGCTCTCGGAGACTGACGCGGAGAAAAAGCGACTGGGATTCGATAAAATGACCCGTGGGTGGGTGAAGGGGACCACTGACTTTAAGAAGTCGGTTTTGGATGACTTAAAAGACGAGCAAATGCAACGGGTAGTGGAGAGTGAGGCTTCGGAAATGCGGGAACCTCGTTGGGAGCGTGCACTGGCGCAGGCTCTGTCTGCGCTCGGTCATGACGACTCCGAATTGCCCTCTAGCCGGAAGGGGGAGGGCTGGAAAGTTGACATTGCCCGTCATTTGCGAGAACGACATTTGACTCCATACCGCTGGGTAGTGGAACACCTTCACATGGGAGCGCCTTCTTATGCGCAGAGTTTGGTCAGTCGCGGGCGTAAGGGAAAACCCACGAAAGAGTGGAGAGTTTTAGAAAAACAAGATAAATTGGACTGACCCTTTTGTTGGCCCTTTTGTTGGCCCTTTTGTTGGCCCGACCCTTTTGTTGGCCCATGGATCGGTTCATGGTCATTGCTGTAAAAGAAGAATTTAAAGCCGTCTTGCTCAAAAATGATAGGCATAGAGTTAAAATGTTCAACTTAGCCAAAACTTCAATTTTTATTTCCCGAGATCGAAGAGCACTGACTGTATTCCTTCGGAGATGCGGGAACCTAGCTGGGAGCGTGCCCTGGCGCAGGCTCTGTCTGCACTCGGGCGTGACGTCTCCGAATTGTCCTCTAGCCGGAAGGGGGCGGGCTGGAAAGTTGACATTGCCCGCTATTTGCGAGAACAGCATTTGACTCCATACCGCTGGATAGTGGAACACCTTCACATGGGAGCGTCTTCTTATGCGCAGAGTTTGGTCAGTCGCGGGCGTAAGGGAAAACCCACGAAAGAGTGGAGGGTTTTAGTAAAACAAGATAAATTGGACTGACCCTGCTCTATTTTTGACCCTGCTCTATTTTTTTGAGATATCCTCCCTCTTCTTCCTGTCCAGAAGAATTGCATAGTTTCTAAATGTGGAATCGCCAATGTTTCTGTAGAATCTCTGACTTCTGACGAAGTAGAGAACAGATAAGGGTAGCATACTTAAGGACAGGATCTTTTCGGCTGTTCCAAGCCCGTGAAGACAGGGAATTAGGATTGCATTGATTAATAGTAATGCACCCACGTTGCGGTAGAACCCGAACTTTGACATAAATGCCATATAGGGTGTTTCGATTTTCTCTTGGGAAAGGTAGTCCTTTGCCCAATGATAGGGATTTACAGCTTCGGAGAGTTGGGAGGGAATGCTGTTTTTAGCTTGCTCGACTAACAAGCAGTTTCGTGTTGTCGGCTTGATGTATTTGCACATCTTTCCGCCAAGGGACCTGAGTCGCCCTCCAATCCATAACACTAGATCTCCAAGCTTGTTTCCGATCGGTTCGAAAAGGAGGCCCACGATCAAAGGAACTAGGAATGCTGCAAAGCCCAAAGTGGCGGGTGGTAGCTTACTTAGGTTTTCATTTGCGTTAGGATAGAGCAGAGCAACGTGGATGTATACGCTCACGCAGACTGTCCATCCAGATAGGAAAAACGCGAACGCATCCCATAGTGAAAGTTTTAGGTGTTGTGTCATCTCAATTTCTTATTGATTTTTGATTTGGTGAAAATCTTCGAATGTTACTTTAGGATAAATTGTTGGGCAGTATCTCCTATAAACTTCACAAAAAATTGCATCGATCTCGAATCTGAGGCTGTTGATTTTCTTCGTTGGGACTTGAACTAGGAGAGCATCATGCATCGGAAGTAGGATCTCTACATCCGCGAGTCGTTCTTCGATTTCTATGATGATCTGCTTTAGAATTAGGGCAGCGGTTCCTTGAATCCTCTGGCTCTGCGCACCACGAAGGGCTGCTGTGTTGCTTGCGACGTTAGGAAACGATCGGTAGTTTCCGCAAGGAGTTCCGACTCTACTTTTGGTCGCGATCATTGCCGCGAGATTTTGGCGCCAAGATTCAATTCCAGAGTAGCGACTGAAAAATGCGGAAATTGCTGTCTCTACTTTGCTCTCTGAGAGGCCAGTAATCGAACTGCCCATTTTAGCCACTCTGTCCGGTGCCATTCCGTAACAGACGAACAAAAATAGCATTTTTGAAGGCCCACGATGATCGTGATCACCGAAGAGAGTCTCTGAAAGCGCCACATAGAGGTCACCTGCATTGTAGTCAGAAATTAGATTCTGGTCTTGGGAGTCGTGAGCTAGAATACCAGGCTCACATTGCTTGAAGTCAGGATAGAGAAGGGACTTCCCTTTGTCTGCTATTAGAACGTCTCGGTAACTTCGTGAAATGTTCTGGAGAGAAGGGTTTCGAACCAAAGTTCTTCCAGTGACGGTGCCCAGGACGCGATAGTCTGGATGAATTCGCCCACGTTTTGAAACACCAAATCTCTGTAGGATAGTTTTCGACTTCTGGGCATCGCGAAACTTGCGCAAAGTCGCCGCGAGCGGAGATACTTGTGAGTATAGCTTTAGAACAGATTCCATTCTCCAGTCTGATTCTTCGGTGTCGATGACCTCACGTAAGTGAGCATCATGTTGGATTGCTGTCGCAACTTGACCTCGATCAGACGGATCTAAAATCGAAAAATTCTTTCTGAGTTCTAACCGGGCCTTTGCTGTAGCTGTTCCAAGTTCTGAGATCATCTTTTCGACTTTTTCAGTATCTACGCGGAGGCCAAGTGTCTGGCGTCGATGTAATACATGTGACACAGGGACTTCAACTTCAGTCAGACGTGTGATTCCATCGGTTTTTCTTAGTTGTTTGAAAACGTTATTGGCGACTTCTCGAAGGACCAAGGCCACTTGCTTTGTGGAGGCAACGATTGTCGCGTCATTGTGAGACCTATCACCATTAAAGCAATAAGCCACAAAAGGCTTAACTCGAACATCTAAACTATTGCGCAAGTGCTCTAAGAATGAAAACGACTTTGTCCCTCTTGCTTCTATTCTCGGTTGTTCGGCAACGAGCGTAAGCGCCATGTCAATGTCAATTACCTCAGCGTTGCCATTCAGCCAGGGAGCTGCCCCTCCATCAACTAGAGCTGAGATCTCGTAAGTCACAGACCTGCTCGAATACTTCAGCAAATGCCCTAATTCAATCTCTGAGAATTCATCAGTTTCCCTTAGCAGGAAAAGACGAAGCTTACCGTTTGGATCAGTTGGGTCATACAAGTAGACCACGAAGTCTTTAGGCAACTGGCTATTCACTAGAAGTAGAAACAAGGGAGATCATCATATATTTGAGATGCTTTGATCTGCGGGAGTGGCGCGAAAAACTGAGGGGTGCCGATTGACTCGAGGTAGTCGTCCGTGCTCTCCAGATAATGGCTTGGTACAACACTTTCTCTCCGGGCACGATCGGTTGTGGCATTGGTTCGTTGGGTGGCAATCGCAACAGATCTTAAGAGCATGTTTGAGCGAGTTTCGGAAGAGCGTTGAAGAAGGTGCCGCTTATCATGGGAATTTCCGCAAGCTCCAATATAGAGGGCAGAACCAGCTTTAAACGGAACTGTTCTATTACCAGACACGCCATCTCTTGCTGTCCGTCTGATTTCGTCACTTCTATGAGCTGGGTTCTTGATCGCGATGAGCTGCCAAAGCATGTAGGATTGCCATTCGTAGATGTTCCGCTCTTCACAAAGAGCGAGGTCTACAACCCTTTCCTCCTGTTGAGCCGAAAGGTTAGAGCTGCGAAGAAGACGGACTAGCATCTCTGTCGACCAAGGCTGATCGACCAGTAGTTCAATTGCCGCATCCACGAATCGAGTCGGATCATAGTTAATATCTTCGCACCTCGCTAAGCGTTCGATACGGTTGATACAGAACTTGAACTCTTTTCCATGTGTGTCATCGCTCTCGAGAAGACGATCTGCCAAAGCATCAAGCATCTCTCTTGCTCTACGGACCGAGCGCACGTTCCTCTGTGCAAGTAGCGAATTTATTACATCTAGTTCTTCATTTGTGCGCGGGATTTCGTCTCGATACTCGTCTTGGGTTCGTTGAATGATCTTTGTCTTCTTTCCATTTACTCCTAAGTCATAGTCACGTAGTTTGATGATTAACTCTTGAAGTGCCTTTCGGGCTTCGAAGACATTTCCGCAAACAATCCGAATGTCGTCCATGTAGCGGGTATAATTATATCCCGCGAGAATCATGTGTTCATCAACTCCCCTTAGAAAGATATTCCCCAAGAATGATGAAGGGTCGCGATTTTGGGGAAGACCAACTCCATCAGGGTTCCAGCCTGACAATAACTGGCGTAGCCTCAAGATCGTGTTCTGAAATGATCCGTCAGAGTTCGGTTCTTCGTTCAGCAGCTGTTCACACAGACGATCAAAATGAATGCACTGGTAGTAGTTCTGAATGTCCGTCACTACGATCACTTTATCGTCGTCGTCCATCAGGGCATCGGCATCATCGTTAAACGCTTTCCAAGCATCAATGGTGTTTTGAAAAATAAAGCTTTTCTGACCTGATCGGAGACGATGGCTGTAGACGGCACTTGGACGGAGCAGTGGATCATAAGCTTCGATCAATTTGTCAACTAGAGCCTGATACAGAACTCTCTCGTGGATGAACATCTCACGGGCAGAGCGAATCACAAATCCAGTTTTTGGTATGTTGAGTGATTCGGTAGGTTGAATTTCGACCTCACCATCAAACCAGTCCGTTACCGCGGCAGCGGTGAGTATGTCTTTATATTGCAGTGGATCTGCGAACCAATCATCCCGCATATCGCGTTTTACTCGGCTTATCGCGAGTGGAATGTTGAGATCTGAAATGTCGAATTGCATTTGTAATATTAGAGTTTTGCTCTCTTTAGAGAGCTGGGGAAAAGGTCATATCGTTATCTTTGCAATTGGTTGTTGAATAGCAATTAAGTGTGGATGTAAATTTAACGATTGAGTTGTTCGATCCATGGTTTGAGGCCAGCTTGTCTCGTCTGAGTGTAACGGTCGAGTGTTTTTGAGAGCTAGGCGAGCTTCCTTCGGCTTCACCGAAGAAGTTTGAAGGTCGAAGTTGGAAGTTTGTGAAAATTACATGGTTGGATTGATCCACTCTTGATTTTTAGGGGATTGGGAGTAGCTTTATCACTGTTCACCCTGGATCTTCTTCTCCCGTCCTTTGCGACGGTGCTAGGGCCGGGGTTTCTTTTTGCCTAAAACACTGGTGTTGCTGGCTGATCTGTCAACGTTAGGGTGGCGGGGGATTGAATCGTGCCGATATACTCCATCAGTTCGCGATCTTGTAGCTGCCGTCTTCTAGCAGGATGACTTGCTCTGCGATCAAGTGCTGGATGCTGGCTTCGCAGACTTGGGCGGTTTTTGGGGTGACGCGGGTGTAGCCGAAGTGCTTGGCGATCTGTTTGGAAAAGTCTTCTGCGAAGAAGTTTATGTATTTTTCTAAGGTATCGAGGGCGGCGTTGCTGAGTTTGAGCTGGGGGACGTCTCGCAGGCTTCAGTCGCTCGAACGGGAACTGGGTTAATCGCTGACTCTGTTACTTTTTGGCTAAATACTATATTTGGGGGCCGTTTGTGCTGGACTCGTATGAGGTGTTTCGGCTAGGTGGGGTAAATAAGTTTTATTTATTAAATGAATAAGACTCCTTACTCTTAGACCAGCTAGGCCGTCTCGGCGTTCCTAGTTATTTGCTATGAACGATTTAGTTATGTGCCGACTACGTCTCCTCTCTTTTCTATACCTTCTTTTTTCCATATCTGCACCGGGGTTATTCGGGCAGATCCAAAACACTTATACCTCTGGGACCATCGAACGGGTGGAGTTGAGTGCGGACACTGTGCTCTACGCATCGCGTTCATCTGACGATACGATCGAGGTCGAGGTGGACGTTTCTTTTAGCCGTCAGAGTGGTTTGGTCTTGGGCACCAATGTGTTTACAATGCGTTTGCAGTTGCTGGACGACGAGGGGGCCGTGCTCCAGTCTCAGGATGAGTCGATCGGCGAACGCACGACGGCTACGGTGACGCCGGTGACCTTTAGTTATAGCATCGAGCCGGAAGCGCAGTTGGATGTGAATAAGCGTTATTATATTCGAGCACAGTTGTATCGAATGGGCACTGGGGCGTTTCCGCGCTTACAGGCTGTGAACTCGCCCATGAACAGTTCGTCTTCGCAGTTTTTTCATTTCGTGAATACGCAGAGCTCGGATGCGGCTTTAAATGTCTTGTTCGACTATGATGAGGTTGAATGGCAGCGTCTATTCGCGATCCGCACCAGCGAGACGCAGCAGACTTTTCAAGTGGATGTCATCGGAAATATCTATCGCTACGATGGCTATTCTGCATCGAATGGCTCAGATGATGTTGAGTTTGTGTTGAGTTATGAGCTCGTCAATGGAGTGACCGATGAGGTGGTGGCGACGGCATCTAATGAGAGTCGTCAGACAGTTTCTCTGGCTCGCTATTATATTCATTATGGCAGTGGACTGCTTTATCCCAGCACTGTGCAAAACCATGCCTTCACGATTGATATCGAACCGCTGGAGCAGCTGGATTCTGTGAACGATCATTTTTACGTGCGGGTGACTGCGGCGCATATTGAAGAGGCGGGTGAAGATCCTGTGATTGCGGGGCAGAAGCAGAGTATGTCGCATCGTTTGCTGCATTTTAGTGGCGATCTGGAATTTAATGGTCTGGCGACCACCTTTACGGAGGTGTCGAATACGCCCACCGCTTCCGTTGGTGGGCTCAATTACGTCAATACTTGGCTGCAAGTGACTAATAACTCGGGCAGTGTCAGCTCTTGGGACATCCACCAGTTCGGCAACGATGAACAGCTGAGCGAGGTCCGTTTGATGTCGGATGGGCGTGCCTCGGTGCAAGTGGGAGAGGTGGCGCTGGGCACTGTTGCAGATGCCGAATTTGACGATGTGATTAAAGCAGCGGGCGATATTAAGTTTGGCTATCAGAGTCTAAAATTGACGCCTTCGGGGCCGGTTTCCGGTGAGCAGTTGGATGGTTCGCCGACTACGGCGATCACGTTATTTTTGCCGACAGGGCTGGGCTATACTAAAGATGATATCTTGCTCAATCAAAAGCGCTTGTTGGATTTGATCCCCATGCCTGGGCCGGTGGCGCTGGATAATTTATTTAATCCCATGGAGTCATTTCAGGCTACGCCCAGTGGCCGAACCTGGTTACACCAAGAGGGGCGGCCGTATGGGATCGAATTTGATCAAATCTCCTTCGACCCGGCTTTGGGAGAAATTAGTGTGAACCCGGTGGATGTGGTCTACAATCAAGCGGATGCCTTGGACGCATTGGAAGCGCACTCGGGAGATTTGGAAGCGGTCTCTATGGCGGTCAAGCCATCCAATGAGCAGTATTATCGTTATGCGACTTCAGTGGTGGGGAAGGTGCAGATTCGCGCTGATTTCAACGGATTGGCCTTGGTGAGTAGTCAGCTGAGTCTGAGTGCGGGGGAGTTTTCGCCGCACTTTCCCATGTCGGGGCTCTTACGTTGGACGGGCACGGGCGATATTTTCCAAGTCGATAGTTTGATCGATCCCTCCCAGAGTCTGCTGCGAGGGGTGCAAGCCGTGCGTATGGACTACCATCAGAGTTGCCCGGATGCGTTTTGTGGCTTGGGCCAGCCGCCGATGGAATTGTTAACTTGGACTGCAGATAGCAATCAATTATCCTTCACCCCCGATGGCGGCTTGTCAGGCTCCGGGGACTTACTCAAAGAAGGCTTGGATTGGGGCTATTTGGAAACGAAGGCGAACGGCGAGGAACTCTATGCGCATCGTACCGGTGATTTTAATCGTGCTCAGTTCTTGGTCGCTGGACACGCGCTTATGGGCCTGTCTGATGTGTGGAATTCGTCTCCGGCGACTTCGAAATACGATTTTGATCATAGCCCCAGCGTGCTTTTGTTGGCGGGTTATGACCGTGACCTAATGCAGCATGAGCGTTTCGGCACGAATGAGTATTTGCTAGGTGTGGGGGATTATCCCGGCCTGAATTTCCGTGTTTCAGATTTTTCTGATTTGGAGGGCTACAGCCGTATTGGCCGGCCGGATGCGTCGATCCCTGATTTTGCTTTTACCCCTGATGTAAATGCCAAATATTATGTGCGTCCTGCAGGGGTGAGTGGGGTGCATGAAGCGCAAGATGATAGCTTTGATTCTAGTCTCACGATTTATGGCTATCCATTTAAACTCGATAACTACGGGTTGTCTTTTCTGGATAGTGAAAACCACGAGAGCCAGACCAATGGCAGCTTGTCGGTGCCGGAACCTGCGAATTTCAGCCAATCGTTCTTAGAGCTTTCATTATCCTGTGTGGGGGAACTAGAGGAGGCCGAGTTGGACCCCAGAGATCTTGGTGAGAAAACACTGGAGTATTGGAACGGTGCCTTTGAGCCGAAAACCATGCGCTTTTTAGCACCAGTGGGGGATGATGTTTGCCTGCGCACCGGTGATCCGATTCTTGCGATGGGGCTGACGACCGAGGTTGCCCATGTGGATGCTGTATTATTTGGCGAGATGGGTTTCTTCCCGGATGGCGAAATCGCCGCTGCGGCGGACGGCTATCCAGTGGACTCGCGCTTCTTGTTGCCCGCTCAATTGGAACTGGATGGGCCGAGCGGTGAGGCGAGCTACACCATGACACCGGTGAGCGCGCTTTATTTTAATGATCACGCCGAAGGTCCGGCCGAGCGGGGCTTTGCGACTTTTGCGGCGACTCAAGATGTGCCTTTCTTTGTCGATGTCTTGGTGCAAGTCATGACCAGCGCAGATGCGGATAGCAGCGTGCAATACGATGTGGTGGGAGGCTGGCCCACCCAGGGGTGGACAGAGGCGGGAGCCTCCTATTTTACGCATGCTGAGTTTGACGGTGGCAACATCGGCTGGCCGACTGCTTCCGCTGCGGACTTGAGCAGTTACGATGACTACCGCCGTCCTTCTTCAGCCGATCCGAGTGCCTACACACCGATGGCCTTGCAGAGCTTCTTTGGCGTATTGGATTTTGAATACCCCTTGAAGTGGAACACTTCCTCGCGTTACTACCGCTCGTATAGCGCGCAGAATGACAATTTGATGGTGCTCAATATCGAGCACTCGGTGGACTACTTAAGTGCGGAGCACATCGAGGTATCCTTTGGTGTGCAATATGACGGGCTGCCGCAGTTGAATCTATCGAACATGCTGTTCTCTGTGGCCGAGGATCAACTCGGTGCGGGCCAAGCCTTCATCAAAGGCGCGCAGGAGGAGATCGTGAACTCGATCGCAGGTGGCATCGATGGCGTGGCTGAGATGTTAAACGATCGCATCGATGCCTTTTATGCGGAGTTGTTTGATCGGATCGATGATCTAGTGCTGGATCCGTTGTATGATGAATTGGGGGCCGAATTTGAAGCGGCTCTAGCGATTGCGCAGAATGATGGGCCAGATCTGTTTAGTGATTATCGGACGACTTACGCCGACCCCTTACTGGATCAGTATGTCTATGATCCCGACAATCCAGATAGTTGCATATTATTCGCGCAGTTAGATTTACTTCGTGGAAAATTGGACGCTCCCTTTGGTATTGTGCAGGAAATCGATAAGCGGCTGGCCAAATTGGAGCAGACACTGGTTGCCATTACGGGGCAGCTGTATGTGACACAGAACGGTATCGAGATCGACCTGCCGGATGTTGATATCGAGCGTATCGTGCCGGGCATCTTAAGTAAGAACGGTGACGGGAAGCGCGATGTGGTGGTCAATATTGTGACCGCCCTGATCGGTGAACTGGTCGAAGACCCACTCGGAGCGGCGATTGCCGAGCAATTGACCGAAGGCGAGACCGCGATCCAACAACAATTGGACGAGCTTCTAGCCGAAGCCGAACCGACCTTGGCTGAAATCGAAAAAATCGTGAATGACCTGCGTGAAGAAGTCACCATGATACGAGGGAAACTCGCAGAGGCGGGGGAGATTCACGATGCGTTGACCGCGATTCTGGATGAAGCCGAAATGGAAATCAAGGGAGTGGCGATGGAAGTTCGCGCGACGGCAGACGAATTCCTCGATGAGTTGGAAGCAGAGTATGCGCGCCTCTACCCGACAGAGCAACTGGAGCAGATCCCGAACCCCTTCGAGGAGTATCCTCGCGAAGAGGTGACAGCTCTATTGCGGCAAAAGCTAGTCGATGAGGTCGGTGCAGCGCCCTTCGTGAAAAAGATTCAGTATACGCTGAAGCAGTATCTATACGATCTCAATGGCACGGTCGAAAACACCATCGACAATGTATTTGCCGAGGTGAATGTGATCATCCGCGAGTTAATCTCGGAGACAGTCGTCGAGTTGGAGAAGGAAATAAATCCAATGCTGAGCGATTTGAGCGATACCGTGGGCTCGGGGCAAATCGATGGGGTGGCTCACTTCCGTGGCGACGCACTCACACGTTTGCGCTTGGACGGTAGCTTTGAGTGGCAAGTGCCGGAGCCCTTGCAGTTCCGTGGATATATGGAGTATTTACAGCTCGATAGCGATGCGCCCGGCAGTTGTGGCGGCGATTCTGGAGATAAGTTGACCGAAGTCTCGATGGGAGCTTTGGATATTCCACTGGAATGGATTTCGCCAGGCATGCGGGCCGATGTGGGGGCCAAATTTAGTATGATCTACGCTGCTGGAGCGGATCTGCCAGTCTATCCCGCGGGGCTCGCTGGGTCTTTTCAAATGACCGGCGGCGAGCTTGGCTTTGAGGCCTTTACTATATTCGATCTTAAAGCAGCGGTCGCCTTTGGCCTGCATGAAAATTACATCGCTGCAGGGGCCGGCATGATCATCAGTAGCTACGAAGCCTCCGGAGGGATCTTCCTCGGGAAGTCTTGTAGCGCGGACCCCATCTTATTGATTGACCCGCTCGCAGGTGAGGTGCTCGGCGATGGCGTATTCCTCGGCGCGTATGCCTATGGGGAGGCATGGATTCCGATCAGTGAGGCTGCTTTGGGTATTCCGGCCAGTTGTATGTTCCGCGTGTCGGCAGGCATCGGAGCGGGCGTCTTTTACTTCGTCGATGGGCCGGTCTTTGGCGGACGTATGCTAGTCGGAGCGAGTGGTGAAGCACTCTGTGCGGTCTCGATTCGGGGAGATGTCAGCCTGGTGGGCGTGAAGGATGGCGGTGAGTTCCGCTTCAATGGCCGCGGGCGCCTGCAGGGCAAAGCGGGGCCGTGTCCGCTCTGTCTCAAGTTCTCGAAGACTGCCAAGGTCAAATACGATAGCAAGTGGAGCGTCGATCTGTAGCTCACATCCGAATTTTTAATTTTAAAATCAAATTTCTTATGTTCGCAATTATACTACGCCGCTTAGTTTGTTCTCTGCTACTGGCTACTGTGTCTGCCTGGCCGCTGGCTTCCTTTGCCCAAGATCTGGAGCAGCTGACCTTCACGCTCGGAACGACTGGCCGTGATGCCAACGGGGCTGACTTTGGCTATATGGTCTTGCAGTCTCAAGAAGCTGAAGCGGTGATTGGCCGCCCGTATGCAATTTATGAAAAAGCGGCGGACTTCGCGACCGCTGCGCCGTTTCAACTGCGTGCGGTGATCCAACTGCAGACCGACCCTAGAACCATTCGTTCAATTTTGAAGGCATCTGAAAAAGTGGATGAGGATTTCGCGATGCTGGAACAGCGGGTGGATGGCTATTTCGAAGATGTTGACATCTCGACTTTAGGGGCGACTGGCGGCGAGCCTGACCTGGCGGAAAAGGTATCGATTGCGGTGCGGAGTGCACAGGCCAACCCATCGCTATTTGAAGGCCTATACTTCCTCGGACGCTTACACCCCGGCATCAATTGCGTGTTGGGCCTCGCTTACTTTGGTGAATTAAACCAGCCCTTAGTCACATGGGAGCTGCGCGAGTGGAACCCGAGCTCGCGTGAGCCAGAGGATGTGGTCGGGCGTGTCTTAATGGACTTGAGCGCCGCGAGTCCGACCTTGGGCTATCCGCCGCTGCCTGCGCCTGGCAAGCCGGTGGATGTGCCTTTTCCTATTTCAGAAACGACTTACGAGAACGATCCACGCGGACACTTAAATGTGCGATTGCGCTGGCATACTCCCGAGGACTTGCGTCAGCAGTCGCTGCTGGCGATTGGATATAATGTGTATCGTCTCGCTAAGGCGGATGCGATTGGTCTTGGCTGGGTGAGTGAGGGGGACGCTGTGTGTCCGGCCCCGCCGGTCGCGGATGCGCGCATGCTGTTGGAGGCAGGTATGCTGGTGCAAACAAATGTGTATCCAATCATGCCGGTGACGGATTTAAGCGAGGCCGAGTCTGAAGATCTCAGCGATAGCGAGACCTTCTTCACCGCTGATGACGATGACCGCTTCGAGCCCGGCGCTGAAGATACCTTCGGCGATGGGGACGAGTTCTATTATTTTGCCGGAGCGCAAGATCTCTTGCGTCGTCCCGGTGAGTTGTCTGACGGGCACTATGTTAAAATTTGTGATCAAAAACCACCGCTGCCAATTGATGAAGTTAAAGTGCGCAATCATTTCGTGGCTTCGACCAATCCAGCCGAAATTCAAGCTTATGGTGGGGAGCAACATCTTGAAGTGCAGTGGCGCCAGCTCGAGTTCGACGGTGAGGAGCCTCTCGACAATTATAAATATTACATCTACCGCTGGGACAGCCCACAGGAGATACTGGAAAAGTCAGCCAACCCACTGGCCAACTTAGTGGCGGGCCCGATCGATCACGATACCAGCAAAGAGTGGAGGAGCTGGATCGATACTTCATCGCCACTAAATCCGGACGCACCGAACATGGCTGATGATGCGGGGCGCACCTATTTCTACACCGTGCGGGTGGAAGATAACAGTGCTTGTGGCGGTAACATGAGCGCCAATAGCGCTTCAGCTTACGGTGTCTTG
Organism: Thalassobacterium maritimum; assembly: GCF_031127805.1. Lineage (NCBI taxonomy): Bacteria > Pseudomonadati > Verrucomicrobiota > Opitutia > Puniceicoccales > Coraliomargaritaceae > Thalassobacterium > Thalassobacterium maritimum. The sequence continues at coordinate 23,654 of NZ_JARXHW010000051.1, forward strand.
CGAGACCGTCGTCCTTTGGAAGATCCAAGTGGCAGCATCACCACGCGTTGCTTAAGCTTAGAGATCGCAGGAAAGGGCACAGAGTTATTTCAGCGAAATCCGGATGACCTGAGCGCCAAGCCCATCATTCGCATCTCGGTCACTCGTTCGAATCCGGACATTGAATGGGCGAGTGTAAATATCAATTTCGGCAAGAATACCGAGTTAGACCCCATCGATCTTGAGAGACGTTATTTCGCCGAAGGTGAGAATCTCGTGATTTTCGATTATCAACCCGCAGCAGTGCGCAACGAGGTGCGAGTCAACGTTCACGGTGGGGACCGCTTTGGCAATATTAGCAATACAGCCTTGTTAACCCTCGGCGATGTGAACCCCAACAGTGCCTACTATGGCGTGGAGTATCTGTATGAGCTGAGTCATATCGAAATTTTGACCGATGACCGAAATTGTGGCCCGCACATCGTGGTAGACACTAGCGCGCCCGGAGGGCTACTGGCCAAGCCAACGCTCGAATTATTCATGCCAGAGCGCGCGCGTGAGTATAAGTTGTATCGTCGCATCAATAACGGGGACCTGTCTTTGATACAACAAGGGCAGACCGAGGACTTGTTTACTGATTTGGCTGATTTCGAATATGCCGACTATGCTTTGCCCAATGCGCCGATGTATACGATCTGCTATTTCCTGCAGGTCTTTGACGAACATGGTAACGCCAGTGCTTTAGTGCCGGTGGATGAGTGTATCGAATTTATTCGTGAATATCCCGCGCCGCTGCTAGCGCAACCAGAGCTCTATTCCGGATCGAACGGGCAATCGATGGCACGGCTGACCTGGTATTGCCCACCAGAAGCCGTGGATAAATTTGAACTGTGGATTGCGAGTGACGATGCCGTCAGTCCCGGTGATGTGGGGGATGCGCTCAGTGAGCTGACCGAGTTCGGGGCACGTCATATTCAAAATGATGCCCGCACATATTATATTTACCAAACACGTCGTTTGGCGACTGTGTTTGGGCAGACTGCGCCAGAGTTTAGCGTCGATTTGGAATTGGATCCAAACAAGGTTTACAGCTTTCTGGTGCGTGCCGTTTCCGCCGAGGGCTTGGATTCACGCTTAACCGGACCTTTCAGTAATCTGCAGTCGATCGCATGGACGCAGGGCGGCTCGGACAATGGGCCCAATGTTGCCTGGCCCGATCGGGATCTGCCCGGACTGCTGGAGGAGAATTTGGAAGCCATGTTTACCAGCGAATTTGGAATGGAAATCCTACGAGACGACGTGAACGGGCCAATGCCGGCACTGCGGATCGGAGCGTATCGCCTGGTGGATGAAGAACTGGATGAAGTGATTCAATACGATAAACAGGCCAATTTAGACGCGAATTTTCCGACATTTCTGACACCGCCCGGAGATCCGGTGGCTTACACCGCGCATCGGATCATAGAGCGCAGGGCTGGTCAGAGCGATGTGACAAAGTCGATTTTCCCCTTTGCATTGTATCGCTATCGAGTCGATGCACCTCTCGTTCGAGAGCCGAGCAAAAATGTAGAGCAAGTGTCACCAATGATGCGGGAGATCGCCTACGAAGGCGGCGTCATTTATGATATCGGAAAGACCGGTGGCGATGTGATCGAAGTCTCACGAATTCGGGACCCCTATGTATTTGCTGAAGTCGTCGATACGTATAGTGGCAACGGCCCGACGCATCATCTCTACATGCGTGATTTTACACCGGTGCAATTTGGCGGGACTTACCAATACCTGATGGTCTTTTTCACTGAGCGTGGCGAGATCGAAACAGTGCTACCACTCAATACCATTACGATTCAATAGAGTCATTTTAAGATAAGGAATATTGTTATGTTTAAACGTGTTTTAGCGCTCACAAGTTTGGCCTGGATCTCTGCGACAACATTGATGGGGCAGGGCTTGGTGCCCTTAGTCTATGAGACCAAGGACGAATGGTTGGTCGACCTACCCGCAGGGGATTTTGGCTATAGCGCTCAAATGATGATTGTCGATAAAGCCACCGGTTTGGTGCGCTCTTACGAGTCTTATGATTCTCCCGGAGACAGTTTTATCAGCGAACCGTATTGGCAGACCGGGGAGCGCATGGATGCACCTGTCACCACACTCTCCTTGTTGTTGGAATCGTATTCCACCCAGTTGATGCTACCCAAAGCGCTCAGCAATCGAATCAAAACCTACTATAGCGGCGGTTATGAGGGGGAGTTTAATTTCAAAATTGTGGGCGTCGGTCCCGAGGCAGCATTGAGCTTCCCCGCGGCACCGGATCAGGAGCAATACGAGCCGATGGTGCTGGTTCAATCCGGGCTCAATAGCCCGCCGAATGCCATTCAACATGAGTTGTTGGTAACTGGTATGGAGACCGCCTATGAAGTCTCGCTTCCGATTGCTATGCCTGTCTTTGAGCGTTCGCTCACCTTTCCAGTCGATCCGAATCTGGTATTTGATGGAAGTAATGCGCTGGTCGCTATGATCTCCGAGGGGCAAGTCTCCTTGCGAGAGCCGATTAAAAATGGGCTAAAACTGCTGAACTCAGAAAATTTCCCAGCAGCCGGGCAATTGATCTATGGGGACTTTTTACAAGACGGGTATGCCAATCAACTGCTCTGCTATGCTCTCAACGATACCAATTTATACCTCTACGTAATCAAGGAAGTTGCAGGGGAATGGCAACTAACACCACCACTGGCTTACGATCTAGGATCGCCGATACAAATGGCGACGCGCCTCGTGTTGGATGGACAGATGCTGGTGGCTGTGCAGTATGTGGGCAGCAATCAAATCGATCTGCTGGACTTAGCTGATGAGAGCATCGTCGATCAATTGACCATGAGCAACCTCAGTGGAGCGCTCACCGGAGTCGTCTCGATGGGGGGCGATCGCTTGCTGATTTTCAGCGGAAAGGGCGGAGTGACCGATCAATATGAACTCTTCGGCTCCGATGGCAGCGGCGGTCTCAAATCGCTCTTTACCGGTCAAGTGCCCATGGATGGCTTCAGCGTTGATGCGAGCAAGCAGAAGCGCCCAAATCTATTTTTCTTTGATGCGTCTCCACTCGGTTCTTCAAACGCACGTTTGCTCGGGTGGCTCTCTGCTTGGGGAGATATTGCCTGGGCCTCAGAGCCCATCTTATATCCGGGAAGTGTGACCTATGACACTTGGGCCGATTGGGGCGCGGAGAACGGCTTACAGAAAAGTTATCAATCCAGTTCCTATGCAGGCGATGAAACCAACAGTGTTTTAACCAATCAAATCAACTCCAGTGCCAGCGTATATGCGCTCAATCTCAGCGGAGAAGAATTTTCAGCCTTGTTCGCGAGCTGGAGTCCCAAGCCCGGCACTTACGATCAGTTGGCACTCATTGAGGCCAGCTTCCCGGAAAATACAGAATTGTATTATCGCGGCAGTGAGGACGAAGCCTGGCAGAGCTATAGCAGTCCCTTCTACCCGAGCGGGGAACAAGTCAGTCTCTCCTATTACATTCAGACTGCGAGTGGAGATAAAAGCCCGATTAAAACGGTCAACTACAATTTCACGCTCTCCGCATTCAACCGGGATAGCAATGGCGATGGCATCCCCGATTATGTGCAAATGGCATTGGGAGGCGATCCATTTGGCACCGGAGATTCCGATGGCGATGCTGCCAGCGATTTGGATGAACTACTGGCCAAGACTTCGATAACAGATCCCACCGAAATGCCCGCCGAGGATTCTGAACTCAATCGGGGCTATTACGAAACTTTGCAAGTGGTCAGTCGCAACCTAGCCAAGGAGCCTTGGTTTACCGGATCGACCGGCTATGTCGATCGCTTGACGGGGGCGCGCCTCGGACAGGCATCCGTTGCGGAAGGCAGCCGCTTTGCCGTCTTTGATCAAGTGCCGCTGGTATATCCTGAAGGCGTCATCGCAGTCTCCACAGAAGCACGCTATTTAATTCTCTCCGAGGGAGTGGCCGAGCCCAGCGGCTTTGAGCAGCTGAAGCTCTTGCCACTGGATCGCAGCGAGCTATTTGAGATCGATGCCAGCTATACTGGCGGATCGCTCTCCGACGCGGCCAGCGAGTGGCTGGATGAACTGGCCGATTACACTGCAGGTGAGCAGACGATTCGCGAACTCAGCTTGCAGGTCGATGATACCGCCTTTGCAATCGCGATGGAGTATGCATTCGAGCAATACTTTAAGGCGCAGGCTTATCTACCATCCGATGCGCAGTTGACACTCTTTCCCAATCGCACCGGCGATGACCGCTGGACCTCACTGTCCGAGGTCGCCACTCTAATGGACGAAAGCAATGGCGAGCCCGAGTTCTCAGTAGATGAACTCTGGGACGGTCTGCAGATTGAAGCCAGCTACAGCGCAGCGGCATCTGTCGTGATTAACTGGGTGGAGTGGACTTATTTCTGCCGCGAAGTCTATCAGAGCTATACCGATGCACAAGTGGCCCACATCACCGGGCAGGGCCCCGTAGACCTACTGCGCGCAGTCTTACGCGAGCAAGCAGTCTCCTCCGAACTGCTAGACACACTCAGCCTCCAGTTGGACGCGATCGGACCCGCGCTAGCCGAAGGGCAAGGCCTCGCAGCGAGCTTTGTTTACGACGACGTGGAGCTCTATGAGTTGACCGTCGAAGAGGCCAACGCCGACGGCTGCTTCCTTGCCCGCAACGCATTTGCGCAGCAATACGCACTCTTCGATGTCTACGGGGAACGCTACATCTCCAGTAAAAGTATCGATCTATTACCAGAGACCCAGATTCGCGTATACGGCGTGCTCCGCGACGACTTTACAGCTTGCGCAGGCACTGCCTTGGAAGTGCGGAGCTTTCAAATCGTTGAAATGCCCGAACTCGCCGCCAACGATAGCGACGGGAACCTCTTGGATGATAACTGGGAGCTCTTCTGGCTCGGCGAGGGCGGACACGATCCCTTTGCAAGTGTCGATGGCAGCGGCTACAGTCTATTGCAGAAATTCCTCGGTGGCCACAATCCGGCCGACTCCAGTGATCTGCCTGCCGCGGCAATCGAAGACCTCAGCGCGCCAGACATCCGCATCCACATGAGCGCTACGAACGAAGTGACACTTACATGGGAATGGCCCGGCGCGTATAGCGACTCCATTCAGTTCAAGCTCATACAGTCTGACGAGCTCGGCAACCTCAGTTCCGTCACGCCCACATCGGTGAACTACAATCGCGTCGGTGACGCCCACACACTGGTGCTAGGCGTGCCCGCCGGCGATGCCCGCTTCTTTAAATTAGTGATGTCATTGTAGTCAGACGCTGCCCGCAAGCGCAGGGCAGCGTCCGCTGCGTGGGCGAGGGCTGTGATTATGGACAAGCCGCCGCATGATTCGCATTGCGGCGCCAAATCAGTGCACACAACCAAAAGGCAAAAACAATCGTTTCAGGATCTGGATAACTGCCGGAGATTTGAACGCGGCGCGTGAACGCGTGGGCCGGCTTGATACGCGCTTGGCAGCCCATTCCGCTTAACAGCATGGTGCGACCAAAGGCCGATTTTGCGGAAAGCTCCATGGCCCCTGACTGAAGTTTAATCTCAAAGCCGCGCCGGAGCATACTGATTTTTGATGCCTCGGCACAAACCTTGTCCTCCTTGATTAATTCCCATGTCGGTGTAACGAAGCCCGATTTCTTGATCGTATAGAGCTGACCATTTAGCTTGAAGCGGCCCGATTCGCCCGCCCAGTTAAAGCGAAGCCCCGCATCAATGCCGTCACCCTGCATTGTATAGTTCCAAGACAAGACATTTGGTTGGCATTCAATCATCGCGTTACTAAAGTTTGTGTAACGCTCGATAGCAAGGTATATTATGCGATGCCTGGGGAGAGGGAGGGATTCGATTACGAACACTTTTGGAACGATTGTGGTCAAGTCTTTCGTGATTTTCTCAGTGTTTTCAATTTTTCAAAATCACCGCGAATAAGCGCGACCTTCTTTGCTCGCGACCACTTCTTAAGCTGTCGCTCTCGTTTGATGGTCGC
>NZ_JARXHW010000052.1:0-29664 GCF_031127805.1 Thalassobacterium maritimum
GATTCCGTGCGTGCAGAGCAGGTGCGGAGACCTGCGATCCCGGGGAATGACTCCGATTCCGTGCGTGCAGAGCAGGTGCGGAGACCTGCGATCCCGGGGAGTGGGCAGGGGGCAAACGCAAAATTTAAAGATCAATATGGTTAGACTTTGCTGAATTCATCAGAGCGCTTTAGTAATTGAGCACCCTTGTGAGTAGTTCCGGCACATGATTCTGGGCAAGGTCCCAGAGGGCTGCGTCTGAGTGTAACGGTCGAGTGTTTTTGTTTGTGGATGTTAAAACGATGATCTCGTTGGGAGCCTCTGATTTTATCCTCTAGTGTCGCTGTGCCTAAATTTCCTCTTTCAGGGGCTTGATGATTTGGTCTCTAATTCTGCTTGTTGCATCTCAGTGCAAGCTGCGCTCGGCTTTATTTTATTCCGCTTGCTCTCCGTGCCTCATTTCGACTCAGCGGTTGCTTTGGGTTGATGGAGTGTTAGTTGTATGAGTATGAATCGATTCTCAAAAACTTTGGTTATCTTCGCTGCTTTGGTTATTTGGTATGCCTTGATTGGTTTTTGGATCGCGCCAGCTCTGATCCGGCATTTTGGTGAACAGCAATTACAGGCGCGTTTCAGTCCGGATTCGACGATCGCTAAGGTGCGGATTAATCCTTTTTCGGGCGCGTTTCGCGTGGAGGGCTTACAACTAGCCGATGCTGCGGGGGCTTGGTCCTTAGACTGGCAGACGGCGGAATTGAATCTTAGCGCTGCGACTTTTGTTAAGTTTTACCCGGTGCTTGATGTGTTGCGTCTCGCCGGTGCCGAGTTGCGCTATGAAAAGAGGCCGGGGCTGGCTCAGCAAGATCCAGTCGAATCAGTCGACTCAGATGACGCTGGGGATTGGCGTAATTGGGTCGATGAGTTGAATTTGACTGAGGTGCCTGAATTACGAGTGGACTTGTTGGAAGTCTCCGCTGGGCGCGTTGAGTTTGTAGATCTGACAGCTGCGACGACTTATCACAAAGTGGTGGATCCGATTGATTTTACATTGCGCGGGCTGACGACGGTGATTGAGGGCGATACCGACATGCGCTTTGTCGCTGAGATGGATGATGGTGCGGTTTTGACTTGGCAGGGAGATTTCCAGAGTCGCCCAATTCGTAGTGCGGGTGCTTTTAGCTTAAGCGGCTTGGCTGTGCACGATTTATCTCCTTATTATAGTGAGTTGATTCGATTCGATCTCAAGCGTGCCGTCTTTGGTTTGCGCTTCGACTATGTGTTGGACCTTTCCAGTATGGATCAGTTGCTCGAGCTGCAGCAGGGGCAAGTGAGTTTAAATGAATTGCTCTGTGAGCCCATCGGGCAGTCTGAGCAACTCATCTCGGTGGATGCTGTTTCGCTCGACGGCATTGGCTTTCGTTTTCCAGAGATGGCGCTGGAGATCGCTAGTATCACGGTGTCGGACGGAGCGACTCGGATCGCACGAGATGCGAAGGGAGAAATTAATCTAGCACACTTGCTGGTGTTGCCAGCTGCGAGCGAAGGAACTGCGCCAGAAGAGCCTACGCCAGAACCGGCTGCTCGTGAGAGTTTGCTGCCGGCCTTGACGTATCAAATCGGCCAGTTGAGCTTGAGTGATTACCGTATCGTCTGGGAGGAAGTGCTGGCTGCGGGCTTGGCTAGTTTGACCGTTGAGATTCCTCAGATGACGCTGACAAGCCTCTCGTCGGACCTTTCAGCCCCCATTCAATTGCAGGCCAATTATTTGATCGGCGAATCGGGCAGCGCGCATATTGCCGGCAGTATCGTGCCGATGGAGTCTGAGCTGGATCTATCGATGCAGCTACAAGGGATTCCCTTGCAGCTGCTCTCACCTTATACTCAAAATTTTGCGACCACCCAGATTGAGAGTGGCACATTTGGCTTTGATGGACGTTTTGAGTACGCAGCCTCAGGGTCGCAATCGCTGACGGGTAATGCTTCGATCCTCGGTATGGATCTTATCTACGATGAGAATTTGCACGCCAAGTGGCAACGTTTACAGCTGTCTGAATTACGTTTAGATTTGGCGCCTTTCTCTTTGGCGATGGATGCGGTGGTGCTGGATCAGCCTGAGATTATCTTCACTCAACAGCCCTCGACTGCCGCAACTGCAAGTGAGGCGGTGGCCGAAGAGGTGCCAGCAGCCAGCGAGGCAGCGGCCGCGGATAGCGGAGAGGCGACGCCTATCCGCATCGACACTTTCGCGATTGCCGAGGGCAGCATCACTTATGTGGATCAAAGCATGGAGCCTGCGCCTCGCATCGTCATGGATGAAATCGGCCTGATGCTGCGCGGCCTGGACCTCGCAGGCAGTGAGCCTGCGGAGCTCGATTTAAATTCAAAGATCAATGGCAGCCGCTTCGAGCTGCAGGGGGGGCTGAATTTGAGTCGGCCCAAAGAGAGCACTCGTCTGCAAGCTTCACTGAGCGGACTGTCCTTGCCTGGTTTTTCGACCTATTCGGGGCAAGCCGTGGGCCGGCGTATTGCCAGTGGCACTTTCAATCTCGATTCGGATTGGGTGATTGAAGCGAGTCAACTTAAGGCGAGTAATCAAATTCGCATAGAGCAATTGGAGCTTGGCGATCGAGTCGAGAGCGAAAACGCGGTGAGTCTGCCACTGGATCTGGCTGTCACCTTGCTCAAAGGGCCCAATGGGGTGATGAATCTGTCATTGCCACTTTCTGGGGATTTGAATGATCCTAAAGTGGGCATTGGGCAAATCGTGCGCACGGCCATCGTTGGCTTGATTACCAATGTGGCTGCGGCACCTTTTAAGCTGTTGTCTGGTTTGGTGCCTGGTGGAGAGGAGGACCTTTCGCGGGTCCGTTTTGATTCTGGCTCAGGAGAGTTGAAGGCCGCCATGGTGTCGCGACTCAATACATTGGCCACTGCTTTGAAAGAGCGACCGGGTCTCAAGCTGGCGATCACGCCGCAGATTTCTGCCGACGATGAGAGAGTCCTGGCGGAAGAGCAGTTACGTATGGCTTTGCTCGGCGACGCTGCTATTAAAGACGAAGCGCTGTATCGCAAACGCCTGACTCAGCGCTATCGAGAGTTCAGTCAGGCGGGAGCGACGCCAGAACTTGTTGCGTCGGCCGATGACGCGCCCGAGTTGAAGCAGATGGTGGCGGCATTGTTACCAAGTATTGAGCTTACGGATACGGATCGAGCTCATTTGGCGACTACTCGGGCCGTGGCTATTCGTGAGCATCTGGTGACGGCTCAAGGGATTACTCCCGATCGCTTGAGCGTCGGCGAGCCTGAGCTAGGTGCTGGCGAGTCCGGTGCGCGTTTTGATTTGAAGTAAGCGTTTCGTTGAGCGGGCGCGGGCCCCGGTTCGAAGAAGCGAGCTTACACTGTTCTGGTAGCGGTGTGGGTTCGAAACTTATTTGTGGGCGGTGAGGTTGTGCTGGTGGCGGCTTAATTTTTCTCCAATTGCCATTTGGCTAGCTGGAATTCTGTTAGATCGGGATTGCCGGCTTCGAGCGCGATTTTGAGTAGTTCCCGGTGGGTCTTGTCTTTACCTTGAGCACGTTCAAATTGTGCTAGCCAAAAGGCGGTCGAGCAGATCTGCCAGCGGGCCTGCGCGGGAGTTTCGGCTGTTCCGGAGGCATCCAGCGCTTGTTTGCGCGTGTATTCCCCTTTGAAATATCGACTGACTTCATCGTCGTTCAACTGATCCGAATTTTGCGAATCGAGCAGGAAGTCGAGGTAGAGTGCTGTGGGGTTCTGGTTTTCTGTGACTTTTGCTTGATACCTGCGCAAGGAGGCAATGGCAGCCTCGGCCTGGTGGGTGGTGTAGGCGAGGAGTGCATGTAGCAGTTGGATGCCCGCGTTGTCGGGAAGTTGCTGAGCCGCGCCGGCTATGACTTGTTCGGCTTGGGCGATCTCACCGAGTTGTAAGTGAACGAGTCCACTGGCGTACGCGATGGATGCATTTTCCGGGGCCAAGCGACTGGCAACTTGGTAGTCGCTGAGGGCTCCTGTGAGGTCGCCGACTTTGCGTAGTAGGGAGCCGCGCAGAGCACGGGTGTCGGCTTGCTCCGAGTCTATCTGTAATGATTCGTTCAATGCGCTGAGTGCTAGAGCTGGGGTGTCGGCTGCGAGGTGTGCGCGCCCCAGCATTGCCCAGGCGGCGGCATTCGGTGCGATGCGATTTAAGGTGATGGCCTCTAGGATTGGAATGGCATCGGCGGGGCGTTGAGCGCGTAGCAAGGCGCGGCTGGCGATGAGGGCCTCTTCGCTGGTTTCGGGGCGGAAGCCTGCATCGATCGCCGCGAGCAGAGCGACTTGAGCTTCTGCCTGTCGGTTGAGCCTCTGCAGGCAGATCCCGCGGTAGAAATAGAGTGAGCGACGCAGTTGCTCAGCTTCTGAGGGCAGGGCGTCTATGGCAGCTTCAAATTTCGCCCGTGCGGTGCCCACGCGGTTCTGGGCCAGTGCGGCACGGCCACTTAGGTAGAGCGCCACGTCTTTGAGTTGTGGTTGCTGGGAGATCGGTTCCAATACAGCTTCGAGTGAGTCCCAGCGCTCGACACTGGCGTAGAGCGAAGCGAGTGTGATGAGAGCTTCGTAGTTGTCGGCTTGCTGTCCGATCAACATTTGCAGGTCCTTGATCGCCGCTTCGAAGCGACCCATCTGCGTGAGCAGTCGCGCGCGCATGAGTCGGAGTGCGGTGCGTTGTTGTAGTGCTTCCTTTCCAGTTTCTGCTTGGTAGACGGCGATGGCTTGATCGATGGCGGCGACAGCTTCGTCGTGCGCCCCCGCCTGCATCTCGACGCGAGCTTTTTCCAGATAGGCCTCGCTGCTGAGGCGTAGGCTACTGTTGGCGCTGCTGGGGTCGGCTAGATAGATATTGTTAAAAGCCTCTGCGGCTTGATCCCATTCGCCGGCAGCCATGCGGAGCAAGCCCAGTAATTGGTTGGCTGCGCGGGCGTCGTCACTTTGGGTGGGGGCTTGTTCGAGGACTTGTTGTATCAACGCGCTGGCCTCGTCGCGGCGTTGCATATTGCCCAGCACCAAGGCCTTGAGCAGGACGTGTTCGTTGTTCTCAGGTTCCAAGCTGAGCGCTCGCTCGGCGGCAGCGAGCGCTGACTCGGATTTGCCTTGGTCGAGCATGGCTCGTGCTTGCAGGGTGAGAGCGGGCAAATAGTTTGGGTTGAGCCGCAATATTTGCTCAATGCCGCGCTCGGCACCTTGCAGGTCGCCGATCAAATAATTGCCTTCAGCAATGCCATAGTAGAATTCGATGCGATCGGTTGAGGGCGCAGCGTAAACACCGAGGCAGCTGAGACTCAGAAGTAGACCGAAGAAGATGTGAGCGCGAAAAAGCATGTATGAGGGATTTGCTATAAAAAAAGGCAGAGGACGATTGGAAAATTGCTAAACTCTGTTCTATCATAGTAGATATGAGTCAATCACCCAAGTCTAAGAAGGGAACGCGTTCGGCTGCTGATATGTTATTTGACAGCTTGGGTGCCTTAGTTCCGAGTTGTGGGCCCGCTATGCACTTAGTCGAGTTGGGCCAGCAGCGGCCGCTTAAACTGCGGGAGAAATTCGTATTGTTGTATAACTCCCCGCTGTGTTTGCACTGTAATTGTAACCGTAGGAAGTTTGAGGAAGAGAAAGCGAAGATGCATGCGTTTCAAAGTTCCCGTTAGTATTTTCGGAGGATTGTGCTGAGCGTGCGCCTGCGGTGCATCCATTTTCGGCTTTTAGATCTGAATATAGGCTCTATCTAGGCTTCGTGGACGAGGCCACTTAGAGTTACGAAACCTCTTTGTTTCCGCCTGAAAGATTGACACCGTTCTTTACGCGCTGCCTCATCTACGCTTAATCTTTTATTTCTGATGTTTGGTAAGCTATTGAATTGGATTCGTCAAAGTGGGCTACACCCGTTTCCGCTCTACCGTACTTTGAGGCAGTACACCTTTCGCAAGGCCATGGCTGATTGTCGTGCTGGTTTGAATGTGTGCTTGCTCGATTTTCCTCAGAGCATGGCGTATGCCTTGATTGCGGGCTTGCCGGTACAGATGGGAATCTTTTGCTCTGCGCTGTCGAGTGTGACCGCGCCTTGTTTCGCAAGCTCACGTTTTGTGTTGATCGGGCCTTCGAATGCCACTGCGGTCATGCTATTGAGCACCTTTTTGACTTTAGGCTATGCTCCTGAGCAGGCGATGCTGGCCCTGCCGGTGCTGTTGATTCTGGTTGCTGTCTTTATGTTAGCCGGTGCGCTGATCGGTATCGCAAATTTGACTCAATACGTCTCGCGTGCGGTGGTTGTCGGCTATATTACGGCCGCGGCCTTCTTGATTATAGTGAATCAAATGAAAACCGTGCTAGGCTTACATGTGCCGCGAGCTGGCACCTTCGCGGAGTCTTTGAAGCTCTTGATATTAGGGATTGGAGAGACACAGTGGGAAGCGCTCGTCGTGGCGTCGCTCACATTACTGGTCTTCTTGCCACTACGGCGCTGGGCAAAAGGCCTGCCCAACATCGCGATCAGTCTGCTAGTCGTGGCAGGTCTGGCCGCGGTTCTGAGACATTATGGCATCCACGCAGAAATGCTGAGCCCGGTTAGTATTAGTTCTTGGCAGTTTGGCCTACCTCACTTCGAGATCGGCGACTTAGCAGTGCTGGCTAACGGGGCATTGGCTGTAGCATTTCTTTCACTGCTGGAGAGCTCTTCAATTGCCAAGACCCTGGCGGCCCAATCGGGCGATCGAGTGGATCTGAACCAGCAGATGTTGAGTATGAGTGCAGCCAGTTTCGTGAGTGCTTTGGGAGGCGGCATGGTGGTGTCGGGCTCGCTGACCCGCTCGGTGCTCAATTTTAAAAGCGGCGCGCAGACGATCGTATCCAGTATTTTTAATGGCATTTTCTTAGTGATCGGGCTCTTTTTGCTGGGGCGATTTATCGGCTATATTCCGAAGCCGGCACTCGCAATGCTGGTGATCGTCGTGGGCGTCTCTTTGATCAATCGTGCCAATATCGCGGTTATGTTAAAGACTACGCGCAGCGATGCGACCGTATTTCTAGTCACTTTTTTCGGAGGGCTCTTTTTCGCGCTGGATACAGCGATCTACATCGGCACGGCCGCATCGATTGGGCTCTTCTTGCACAAGGCGAGTAAGCCAGGACTGATGGAGGTCTCTTTTGATGATAGTGGCAAGCTGGTCGAGCAGAAGTTGGAGCAAGAGCGCAAGGAGCGTCCAGAGATCGCGATCGTACACGTGGAAGGAGACCTGTTTTTCGCATCCAGCGATGTTTTTTTGGATCAGATGCGTCACGTCGTCACCCACCCAGCTCTCAGTGTGATCATTTTACGCCTGCGCAATGCGCACAATTTGGATGCTTCTGTGGCACTTACAATTAAAGAGCTGGTGCTGTTTGCACGTAAGAATGGGCGCGATGTCATTGTGAGCGGGGCACATCCTTATATCGAGCGCGTCTTTCAGAACTCAGGCTTATTAGAGACATTAGGAGAATCGAATTTCTTTCGTTACCATCCCGAAAACCCCACCATTTCTACCCGCGATGCACTGAAACGTGCCCAGGAAATTACAGGTGAGAGGTCGGCCGATATTACCATTTACGCCAGCGAGAAGAAAGAGTGAGCGTGTCCTCATAGGATGCTTTGCTAGTCGCTGACAGACAGACGCAGGGCTGCGTGCGTAAAATAATCAGTCTTTATTCGCTCCTGAGTTGACCTCGCGCAGGCCTGCTGAAAGGTGCGCAGCGTGATTGCCACTCGAAAACAAGGAATACTACACGCTCATTTGGCCGCGCTTCTGTTTGGAGGCACGGCACTGTTTGCGAAATTGATTCCACTTGCTGCCGATGTGATCACATTTTGGCGCACTGTTGTGGCCATGTTTGTGATGTGGCTACTTTGTCGCCTGACCGGGCGCTCCATGAAGCTTGAGCGTCGGCGCGACGTGTATTATCAGATCGGACTCGGGGCTATGTTTGGCATCCATTGGGCCACCTATTATGCATCCATTCAAGTTTCGACGGTGGCGATCGGCATTACCTCGCTCTTTGTAGCGCCTGTGCTCTCTGTATTGATTGAGGCTGTCATGCGTCGAGAGTGGCCGGATGTGGTGGACTTATTACTTTGTGGAGTCGTCTTTCTCGGGGTGCTGTGCCTGATTCCGAACTTTGATTGGAACAGTGGCTACCTCAAAGGCGTGGTGCTAGGTGTGATCTCCGCGCTCTTTCTCGCGCTGCGACAAAATTTGCACCACCGCAGTCGGGCGAAAAATTCCTCCAGCTTAGTGCTCTTATTCTATCAATTGATCGGGATCGCAGTTCTGTTTGCGTATGCGGGCGTCGGCGTTCCACAGGACGATTTGAAAGACAATTGGGTCAATCTATTACTCTTAGGCGTCTTTTTTACCGCAATCCCACACTTCCTCAACGTCTCCGCCTTGCGCGAGCTGGAGGCGAAAAGTGTTTTAATCATCACCAGTTTGATGGTGCCCTATGGGATTGTACTCGGCCTGTTTTTCTTGGACGAAGTGCCCGCCCCGCGCACACTGATAGGTTGCCTTTTAGTGATGGTTGCAGCCACTGCGGAAAATTTACGCATGCGCCGTTAGGGGGGGGAGTTGTTCTATATGCCGATCCAGTCGACGAGTTGGCGGGCGGGTGCAGAGCCGCGTCCGCGTTGGCGTAGTACGAAGAGTTCCCAATGCGCCCACTTGTCGGTGAGTCTGCAGAATACGACGCCCGGTGGTGGCGGGCTGCTGATGTAGTCGGGCAAGAGGGTGACGGCATTCTCACCAGCGATGAGGGTGAAGGTTTCGGTCACGCTTTCGCTATTTCTGATAAAGCGCGGCTTGAAGCCCGCTTGGCTGCAAAGCTCGCTCATCCAGTGATTACGCCCGGGCACATCCTTGGGGGTGACGCCGATGAAGCGCTCGCCCTTGAGCTGGGCTAAAGAAAGCTCGGGTTCTGCGGCAAGAGGATGCTCTGCAGGTAGCGCGGCGCAAACGCCCAGTTTTGCGGCGCGCCGTTTATAAAAGTCGTTGGTTTGTGCGGCTCCTTCTTGCCCAATGAGTGCCACGTCGAGTTTGCCCGCTTGTAGGGCTTGTAGCTGCTCCGCTGGCGTTTGATCGAAGAGGAGTAGTTGGATGTCGGGATGGGCTGCTTTGAGTTTACTGAGCGCAGGATTTAGAAATTTGGAGGCCGCCATCCCCAGATAGCCGACGCGTAATTGTTGCTGGCGTCCTTGCGCAAAGGCGCAGACATCCGCCAGCGCGAGGTCGTAGTTTTTAATGATCGGCTCGAAGCTGTCGCGCAGGTGAAAGCCCAGATCAGTCGGGAGCATGCCTTTATTGTCCCGTTCAAAGAGCGGCCCGCCGATCTCTTGCTCCAGACTCTGAATGTGGCGGGACAGTGTCGGCTGGGCGATGCCGAGCTGTCGGGCCGCGCGGTTGACGCTGCCCGCTTCCAGCACGGCAAGAAAACTCCGTATTCGATCCAACATAAAAGTGGGTATGCAGAAAATGCATAACAAAGGCAAGCCCGCGGTATTAGTCAGCCGGAGGATTGGCTGCTAGAATAGGGACATGAAAAACGAAAAGAATAGCACGAAACTCTCCTTGATTCGCAGTCTGCTGGCAACCACGGCTGCGGTTCACGCACTTCCACTTCGCATCAGCCTGGCAGTAGTGATGTGGCCGCACGGTGCGCAAAAGCTATTTGGCTGGTTTGGAGGCTATGGTTTGTCTGGTACGATGGCATTCTTCACTGAGAGTTTGGGCATACCTGCTCCGATTGCTTTGGGCGTCATCTTGGTGGAATTCTTTGCCCCGCTCTTGCTCTTGTTGGGGCTTGGCACACGCGTGGCTTCGGCGGCTTTGGCTGCCGTGATGTTGGGCGCGATGGTCATGGTGCAATGGCCGCATGGATTTTTTATGAACTGGTCGGGCACCCAGGCCGGGGAGGGCATTCAGTTTACATTGTTGTTTGTCGGGGCAGCAATTGCACTGGTCGGATCCGGCGGTGGATTGTATTCACTGGATCGATACGTGGTTGATCGTTTGAGCCCTTCATTCGGAAAGGCGGAAGGATGAGCAGGCCGATGTTTCCGTTCGCGCCAGGGAGTGTCTTGTTGACAGCGCTCGCGCCCATTCTTTGGGGGACCACTTATCTCGTGGCCACCGAATATTTGCCCGAAGGGCGTCCTTTGTGGGCGGCTGTGATTCGCACCTTGCCGGCGGGCATGCTGCTCATTGCCTACACGCGTCAGCGTGTGCACTTTATTTCGTGGGGCCGTTTGTTGCTGTTGTCGGGGCTGAACATTGCTGCCTTTCAGGCGTTGCTATTTGTGGCTGCCTATCGCTTGCCCGGTGGGATCGCTGCGATCACCGGCGCCTTGCAACCGTTGATGATCTTGGCCTTGGCTTGGGGCGTCGACCAGATGCGGCCGACGGGAAGCGCTGTGGGCATTGCATTGAGTGCAGTGGCCGGCATGGCTTTGCTGATCTTGTCGCCTGATGCGAAATGGGATTTTGTTGGAATCTGCGCAGCCTTGACGGCATCGGCCAGTATGGCGGCTGGTATATTTCTGTCGCGGCGCTGGAAATCGGACATGCCCTTGCTGGCCTTCACTGGCTGGCAACTGGCACTCGGCGGCCTGCTCTTATTACCCTGGGCAATATTCATCGAGCCCCCGCTCTTCAGCTTATCTATGACGAATGTCGTTGGCTATACTTACCTCAGCATCCTTGGCACGCTGTTTGCCTATGCGCTGTGGTTTCGTGGAATTGCCCGTTTGTCATCTGTGGCTGTCTCAGCGCTCGGATTACTCAGTCCAGTGACTGCCATTCTCTTGGGCTGGCTCATGCTCGGCGAAGCGATGCGACTGCGCGAAATCCTCGGCATCCTGATCGTGCTTGCTTCGGTGTTCGCGCTGCAGTGGCAGCGGCGAACGAAGCCGAATGGCGACAGCCAGGGAACGCTTAAAGCTAAGGCCGCATAAATCGAATTTTCACCAACCCACCACCTTAACCAGGAAATATCATGATAGAACTCAGTCCATCCATCCTTGAAAATCGTGTCACTAGCGGGCGTTTTGATCCGAGTGCGACACTCGACAGCACGAGCATCCGCGAACTCGTTCGTTTGGCCACGCAGGCACCCTCCGCCTTTCATTTGCAGAACTGGAGCTTCATCGCGGTGCACTCCGATGCCGCGAAGCAACAATTAATGGATCTATCCTATGGGCAGCGACAGGTGCGTGATGCCGCGGTGACTTTTATTGTCGCGGGGCATGTGTGTGCTTATGAATCATTAGCCGAGCGTTTACAGCCGTCGGTGGATGTTGGGATCATCGATGCCGTGACGCAGCAAACCTGGGTCGATATGGCGACCGGATCGCACGAAGGCAATGTGGCACTGCAGCGCGACGAGGCGATTCGCTCGGCTTCTTTGGCGGCGATGTCGCTCATCGTGGCCGCCCGGGAACGGGGCCTCGATACCGGGGTGCTCGGTGGCTTCGATGCGGCTGCTGTATGCCAGACATTTGCGCTGTCTGCTGATGCCATTCCGGTTATGTTGGTCACCGTCGGTCGTGCGGCCGCGGGGAATTGGCCGCAGAAGGTACGACGTCCGCTTGATGAAGTGCTACGCTGTGTTTGATCCATCTGCGGGAGTGCCCTCATTATCATTTTGAAATCGTCAAGGTGAGTTTCGCCGGATAAATCATATTCGATGATCGAAGAGTTAAAAGAGATTTCTTACCTTGGAGAGGAGCGGGCGGAGCGCATGGATGCTTATTTGCCGCAGGGGCATGAGTCCGCTTGCCCTGCTGTGTTGTTGATCCATGGGGGCGGCTGGCGCTTGTCGGACAAGGCGGCCGCGCGTGAAGTCAGTATCAGCCGTGATTTAGCGAAGGCAGGCTACGCGGTCTTTTCGATTAACTATCTGCTCAATATTACGGAAGCCCATAGCGAGGGACCGCGTAAGCTTACCCGCCTGGCTTGGCCGACGAATTTTTACGACTGTAAGACGGCGCTACGCTTTATCCGCAAATTCGCGGATCGCTATCGTGTCGACCCTACGCGGATCGCCGTGATGGGATCGTCGGCTGGGGCGCATCTGGCGATGCTGCTCGCGAGTACGTCATTTCATGAGAAATTCAACCAGCAAGGCCTCTATCTGGAGCAATCCAATGCGGTCGCTTGCGTCGTGAACCTTTACGGCGATTACGATGTGCGTGGACGTGCCGTCTCTCCCTTTGCGGGTGAGACAAAGGAACAGACTCAAACGAATGAGCGCGAGGCCTCGCCAATTACCTGGATCGATTCAGCAATGCCGCCGATGTTGATTGCGCACGGCGCGAAGGATGTTACGGTATCGGTCGAGCGCTCGCGCCTGTTGGTGCAACATCTGGATCACTTAGATCTGGACTATCTGTATTTGGAATTGTCTAAAGATGGGCATAGCTTCGATTTACATCCGTGCACATTCGACCTTGAAGCACCGGTCCTTAGTTTTTTGGATCAATACCTATGAAGGTCTTTGTCGCAGGTGCAACTGGTGCCACGGGATGTTTGCTGGCCACGCGCCTGCATGCGGCTGGGCATTTGCTCAATGTGGTGGTTCGATCTGTTGAGCGTTTGCCCGAGGCGCTGCGTGAGGATGCGCAGGTACAAGTCGCAGAAGCCGCATTGCTTGATTTGAGTGATGCCGAGTTGGTGCAGCAGGTGCGCGGCTGTGATGCGGTGGCGCTTTGCTTGGGACATAATCTTTCTTTGAAAGGGATTTATGGTCAACCACGTCGTCTGGTGACGGAGGCGACGCGTCGTCTTTGCGCCGCGATACGAGTTCACTCGCCGAATAGGCCGGTGAAGTTTCTCTTGATGAATACCACCGGCAACCGGAACCGTGATTTAGCCGAGCCGATCCCACTCGCCCAGCATTGTGTGATTGGCTTGTTACGCCTGATCTTGCCGCCTCATCCCGACAACGAGCAAGCAGCGGACTATCTCCGTGTGCAGGTCGGGCAGCGCGATGTCATCGAGTGGGTGGCCGTTCGGCCGGATGGTTTAATTGATGCGGCCGAAGTCAGTGCGTATACGCTGCACCCGTCGCCGACGCGTAGTGCGATCTTTGATGCGGGCAAGACTAGTCGGATCAACGTGGCCGACTTTATGGCACGCTTAATCGAGGACGCCGAGCTCTGGGAGCACTGGAAAGGGCAGATGCCTGTGATTTATAATGAAGAAGTGTAGGTTCATGTATTAAGCACGACTACTCGCCTTCGAAGCGATGTCGCCATCCTTGTGACGGTGTTGCTTCCAAGCGCTTCGTTAAAGGCGCTTGGGCTGCGCTCGGTTGGCCCGAGCGCAGCCCATTACTGAAAGGCACACTTAATGCCTTCCGAACTGTCGGCCTGTGTCACGAAAAGATGACGCCCAAGTAACGGGAGTATGTTGTGCAAGCACAGTCTACCCAGCAGGTGTATCACTTGCGTTCACGCCGTGACATCGAGCGATTCTTGAGAGTTGTGAAGAGTTAAAAACGTTTAGGGGCTAGGCCTAGTGCTCGCTTTAGCTAGGTAGTGTTTTAAACTAAAATTTTATCCCCAGTTCTTACATGATTCGCACTGCGCGAATTGTTAATTTTTGTTTTGGGTTATGGCTCAGCGTTCGACTTCGCTTGCTGTCCTTGCTTGACGTCGCAGGCTGCCGGGCGTGCGGCCAGTAAACTTCTTAAAGCTGCGATTGAAAGAAGCCTCGGATTCGTAGCTTAATTTTTCTGCGATCTCTGCGAGTGGTCGCTCGGTCTCACGGAGCCAGCCTTCCGCGACTTGAAAGCGCCATTGGCGTACATACTGCATGGGTGATTGGCCGACCATGTCCATGAAGCGTTTTGCAAAGCTGGAGCGTGACATGCCGACTTGTGAGGCTAGGGCTTCGACGGACCAGGGATGCGTCGGTTGACGATGAATCCGCGCGATGGCTTTGCCGATTTGTTCGTCGTGGAGTGCACCCAGCCAACCGGTCTTGGCCAGTGGTTCCTTTTCCAGCCAATGACGAATCGCCTGAACGACAAGGATGTCCGAAACGCGCGTGATGATCGTATCACCGCCGGGCTTGAGCGTTTCGGCTTCGTTCATCATCATGCGAATCGTTCCGAGCAGCCAATCATTCTCCGGCGTGTTCGTTTGCATCACGATAATCTTCGGCAAGAGACTCACGACGCGTTGCGCGGCGGGGTCTTTAACCGCGACGGCGCCACAGATGATGCGTGCGAGCTCGCCGCCGCCACCGTGACGCAATAATTCGTATCGTGGGCTAATCTGTTCCCGCTCGAGTTCGAAGATGTTGATGGCTTTGCTCTCCGGATTGTCCACGATCGTGTGACCTTGTCCATGTGGTATGAGCGCGAAATCACCGCTGTTGAGCACTTGCGTCTCCCCATTGGGAAACTCAATCCAGCAGCGCCCTTTGGTGACAACATGAAACATCAGGCATTCCGGCATCGCGGGCAGATCGATCCCCCAGGGAGCCGTCAGTTCGGAACGGCTGTAGAAGGTGCCGCTCATGTGGAGTGAGTGCAGTGCCTCGCCCAGAGGATCCACAGAGCGGAAGGCGGTTTCCAAGGTATCGATGCTCATGTTGTCCCAGAATTGAGCCAATTGGACGAAATGTCAATTTATGTGGACTCGATGCCATAGGAAGTCCTGTGGAAATGGGTTAGTATGGCGACGATGAAAACAAAAACACATAATCAAACCCACACATCCACACCGTCCACCACGACACTAGTTATTGGAGGAAACGGAAAAACCGGACGTCGCGTCGTCGAGCGTCTAGTCGCCCAAGGCCGCTCCGTTCGGATCGGTTCGCGCTCGGCTTCTCCGAGCTTTGACTGGCACGACTCCAGTAACTGGAGAGACGTGCTGGATGGCATCCACGAAATGTATGTCGCCTACCATCCTGACCTCGCGGTGCCCGGCGCGTCCGAGGACATCCGAGAACTGGTCGCCATCGCTAAGGAAAAAGGCGTGCGCAAAATCGTCCTCCTCTCCGGTCGCGGCGAGGAAGAGGCGCAGCTCTGCGAACGTATTGTCCTGCACTGCGGCGTCCCCGCGACTGTAGTCCGCTGCAGCTGGTTCAATCAAAACTTCACCGAGTCTTTTCTGCACGACATGGTGCTCGGCGGCACGATCGCCTTACCGGTCAGCACTGTGCGCGAACCTTTTGTTGATGCGGAAGACATTGCCGACGTCGCGGTCGCCGCACTGACAGAAGATGGACACGCCGGGCAGATCTACGAGATCACTGGGCCGCGGCTGCTGAGCTTTGCCGAAACCGCGCAGGCGATCGCTGCGCAGACCGGTCGAGCGGTTCAGTTTGTCGAGATTCCCATGGACGACTTTGTCGCCGGCCTGCGCGCGGCCGACCTGCCCGAAGGAATGGTTCAACTGATCCAATACCTCTTCACTCAAGTTCTCGACGGGCGCAACGAGAGCCTAGGCGACGGCGTTCAACGCGCACTCGGACGTGCGCCGCGTGACTTTAGCGAGTTCGTTGCGGACGCCCATGCGAGCCATGCGTGGGACGCATAGCGAGTTCATGCTCTGCAATGGACAGGAGTGTCCATTCTCCTGTCCATTGTGGTTTATAACGAGGCAAGCCCCATCATGAACTTAAAGCTGGCTTCGGGGGCACCTGGTAGGGCTTCATGTCCGAAGTCGGGGTAAATCAGTTTGTGCTTGGGGGATTGAATTGCGTTGAACGCGGCAAACTGTGTGGATGGGGGGCAGATATTATCCATTAGGGTGATGCCCATTAGCACCTCTGCTTGGATGCGCGCCGATAAGTGGCTGACGTCGATATAGCCCAGCTTTTCGAATATGGCATCTTCTCGTTGATGTAAGGGATCAAAGCGGCGGAAATAGTCGCGCAAACCGACGTAGGCATTCTGATCCAGATCCATGTTCCAAACTCGCTTGTAGTCGCTGAGGAAGGGGTATTGCGAGTAGATGCGTTGAATACGTGGCTCCAGTGCGCCGCAAGCTAGAGCGAGGGCGCCGCCTTGGCTGCCGCCCATTGCGCCCACGCGATCGGCGTCGACTGTGTCCATTGTCATCACTATTTGTGCCAGTCGCGCTGTATCTAGAAACACATTACGGTAATACATTTTCTCCGGTGCATCATCGAGTCCTTTGATGATGTGCCCGTGCAGGGTGTTACCCTTGGTGGGCACGATGTCTTCTGATTGGCCACCTTGACCGCGACAATCGAGCGCGGCGACGGTATAGCCTGCCGCGACGTATGCGAGCATGTCGGTCCAGTTTGCGGAGGCTCCAGAATAGCCGTGAAACATTACCAGTGCGGGCCCTGGCTTTGCGGATGCTTTGAGGGGTGTGGCCAGCTTGGCATGTACACGCGCGTCCCCCGTGCCGGTGAAGTGGATGGATTGGCACTTCGCGTAGGGAGCCTGAAAGGCCACTTCAGTGTAGGCGATCTGTGGGTCGATGGCTTTGAGCTCTGTTAAGCCTCGATCCCAAAAGGCATTAAAATCGGCAGGCTTTGGGTTGCTGCTGTGATATTCGAGTAGCTCGTGGAGTGGTTTATCAATGACTGGCATGGAATTCTGGCATAGAGAGTCGACAGCTAGAAAGCAAGTTGTCTTGTGGGGTGTAGCTTAGTTTTTGAGATAGCGGGAGACCGCTTTGTATCTTTTTAGACGATTTTCAGTTTGTTCAATATTAGTGGCCGTCGCACTATGGGGGGCTCCGGCTTGACTAAGCAGTTTGGTTAATTCATCGCTGGCGAGGATCGGGGAATCGTGATTAGGATACATGAATTACCTTAATCATGGTAGTGGATCGTATCGACGGAATCGCTACGCCAGCCTTGATCGCTTTGGCTTTCGATGTGTATGTCTAGCATCCCGTTGACTGGTAGGCTCTCTGGCAAGATCATGAGCTCTAAGCTTGAACTGTCACTGTCAGCTAGGAATGGGACATTGGGGTGCCCGTCGCCATCGGTGTCGCTACGCAGAATATCGCCGGGGGAAGTGAAGGTTCCGTCGCCATCGGCATCGATGAAAATGAGTTCGCCATCACCGCTGTAAGCTTCGATTCGCGCGGGGGTGGAGGCGCGAATACGTAGGTCCAGCGAGGTGGCGGATGATTGCTCGCTCCGCTGTAGGAGGTGGAACACGCTGACCATATAAAATGGATTACCCTCGAGGTAGGCGGCATTGATGACGGCGTTTTTATTTGCGTCACCACTTTCGTGGAATTGAAAAGTAGCTTGTTGAGTCTGCCCTTCGTCTGGAGTTGTGGTGAGTGTTAAATCCAATGGTTCTTGACCTGCCGGTGCGTCGACATAGATCAAATATTGAGTGTTGCCCTGCAGCTCGACATCAAGGCTGCGTAGGGTGAAATCCTTGTTCATATTGAGGCTTAGTTGATAGTCGCCCTGCGAAGTTGCCTGGAAATGCTGGATGTGCCCAGCCGCAGTTAGCTGCAGGCTTTGAGTATTTACACTCGAGTTTGTGAGTGTGAAAAGGCCAAGCGCGGGTTTGCCCTGAATTGGAACCGAGACGAGTTTCACTGGTTGGAGGTCGATCGCTTGGACGCTGGTTATCGCGCCGGAGGACGAGGCCGTGCGTGGCGGCTTTTGCTGCTGTCGAGTATCTACGTTGGGCGTTTTTACCGTATTGTTTGTGGACGAGTTTTGCTGCAATCTGTCTTTGGTCGCTTTGCTGATCCATTGCGGATATTCGGCGTCGGGTTGATTGATGAGCTTTCGAGCCAGTTGCTGGTAGTGTTCTGCTAGCGCATTGTTGCCAATTTGCTGATACCATTCGGCTAGCTCTAGGTAACGTAGAGGGAGCCATGTGTAGAGGTCGATCGATTCACAGAATTCGATGGAAGTATGCTGTAGGTCGATGGCGGCGGCGATGTCACCCTGGCTGGCTTTCAGGCGTGCATAGAGATGGTAGAGTTCAGGTTCGTTGATTTTGAGCCCTTTGGATCTGCTTAGCTGCAGTAGTTGTATTAAATCGTCTTCGACCTGAGTGGTGTCTTGGTCGGCTAAGCCCCAGATCGCGCGTTGGCGCAGTGCATCAATCCTTGCGAGAAAGAGCCGCTCTGAGGTGGCCGCTGAGAGCACGTCGTCGAGTTTTTCACGGGCGGCTTGATGTTGGCCCTCATGGCGAAGCAGGCTGGCGATGGCTAGGTCCACCTCAAGCGGAGCCCTTGTTGTGTCGAATTTGTTGTCCTTTCGAAGTTGTCGCAGGGTTTGTAAAGATTCCAGGTTTTCACTGGGAGATTGATGACTGTTTAGTTCGAGCCGAACTTGTCGTGTGCGCGCCTCATGTAAGTGGCGGTAAGCATATCCGCTTTGATTGCTGTCTATGGGGATGGCATATTGCTGAAGTGCTTTATCGTAGAAGCCGAGCCATTCATAAACTTGAGCGTCGAGGAACGCGGCATCTGCTTGTGTCTGCCAAACTTCATTGGGGCGTGAGACTGCGTTTTCGATACCATGGCGAAGGACGGCATCGACCCAATCTCGAATCCATTGAGTGTAACCCAGTGTGCCCCGCCATGCACCTTGGTAGAGGTCGGCTCGTGGTAACACGATGAGTCCGGAAATATCGCCATGGAATAGGGGAGTGCCAATTTTTGTTTTGCTGTTATGGGAGCCTGGTTGCATATGGACCATGGTCTGTAATTGCCGGGTTCGAGGCAGTTTAGGCTGGCCGAGTTGCATGGCCTCAGCAGGTCGTAAGTTGAGTTCGATGCACTCGTTGGCAAGGAAACCTTGATAGACCCATTCGCTGGTCTGCGCCATACCCGCGATGCGTCCAGTGGCGAGTTGTTCTTTGCTTAAATTGTGTAGCATCGCGGAGTCGAGGTAGACCTTATTCGGATTTCTGCGTAGGTAGTCAGCTTTGCATTTTTGATAGAGCCACTGATACAAGCGATAGCTCCATTCTGGGTCTTCACGGCCACTCAATGCTTGTGCTTCCCACCAGACTTGACGGCGGAATGGATAGAGACGATTGGATCGCAACCAGACGTTTAATGTATCTTCTAATCTGTCTAGGCCTGCTTCGATTCCGGCCTGACGATAGACGGCTACCGGCTCGCGAATCCATTTATACGCCTCTTTTTCACTGTGCTTGGTGACACTGGGCAAGTTTTGAATGGCGGCGTGTTCTTTTTTAACTAAGTGGGAGCTCCCTCGTCGTAATCTCCAAAGATTGTTCAGCGCATGTGTGTCGCCGAGCTCGACAGCTTGCAGTAGTAGCTGGATGCCATATTCAGGATCGGGCTGCGAGAGGGTGCCTGAGGTATGGTAATAACCGAGGTTATTGAGTGCATTTACGTTATTCGCTGCGACGGCTTTTTTCAGTAGGTTGAGTGCCTCTACTTCTGTTCCCGCGGTTTTGCCTGCGATGATGTAGTTAGCGAGGTTGTTCATCGACTGCACATCTGATTGTGCGGCAATTCGTAAGTAATGCATTGCGCGCGGCCAATCCTCTGCAACAGATAAGCCCCTTGTCAGCATGTATGACAGTCTGCCGTATGCGCGATCGACGCCTTGGTCGGCGGCCAGTTTGAAATATCGCCAAGCCGCCTTTGTGTCGAGGAATGTACCACGCGCATTCAGATACATATGGCCCGTGTAATACTGTGCGACTGGATCCCCTTGATCAGCGGCGGATTCAAACAGCTCGAAGGCGGTTTCGAAGTCAGAGGGTTTTCCCTGCCCATCGTCATATAGCGCCGTCGCTGTGCGGATCGTTGGACTACAGGCAATCGTCTCCAATGCCTTTACGGCAACGGGCTCTGCTTGCAACCAAGCAGGCGTGAGCAGAAGCCACAGGTAGAATAGGGTAATGGATGCTTTCACTAGTTGTTTCTCCGTTAAATAAATGACGGAGTCAACAATAGGAACACTTGCCGCGACGCCTACTTACGCTACCGCTTCGTCGACTTTGTCTTTTTCAACCTTGAGATTGTCGATGATAAACTCTTGGCGCTCGGGTGTGTTTTTGCCCATGTAGAAAGTGAGCATTTCCTTGATCGTCATGCCCTTGGGGATAATGACGGGGTCCAGGCGAATATTCTTGCCGATGAAGTGTTGAAACTCGTCGGGGGAGATTTCACCGAGGCCTTTGAAGCGGGTGATTTCTGGCTTGGGCTTGCACTCTTCCATTGCGGCGCGGCGTTCCTCATCGCTGTAGCAGTAGCGAGTCACCTTTTTATTACGCACGCGAAAGAGTGGCGTTTGTAGAATGTGGAGGTGGCCTTGTTTGATCAGCTCGGGGAAGAATTGTAGGAAGAAGGTGATCAGTAGCAGGCGGATGTGCATGCCGTCGACGTCGGCATCGGTGGCGATCACGACATTGTTATAGCGTAGGTCTTCGAGGCCGTTCTCGATGTTGAGGGCGTCTTGCAGCAGATTGAACTCTTCATTCTCGTAAACGACTTTCTTAGTCAGCCCGAAGGAGTTGAGCGGCTTGCCCTTGAGTGAGAACACCGCTTGTGAGTTGACGTCGCGCGCCTTGGTGATGGAGCCTGAAGCGGAATCGCCCTCGGTAATAAAGAGGGTGGAGTCGAGACGGCCGTCCTTTTTGGTATCGAGGTGGACGCGGCAGTCGCGTAGCTTTTTGTTGTGTACCTTGGCCTTGCGAGCGCGCTCGCGGGCGAGCTTTTGAATGCCCTTCAGCTCCTTGCGGTTGCGCTCGGACTCTTGAATCTTCTTGCCGAGGATCTCGGCGGTCTCGGGGTTGCGGTGCAGGTAATTGTCCAATGCCTGCTTCATAAAGTTATTCATGAAGGTGCGCACGGTGGGGCCCTTGGGGCCCATGTCTTGTGAGCCGAGCTTGGTCTTGGTCTGTGATTCGAAAACGGGCTCTTCGACTTTAATACTGACGGCGGCACAGATCGAGGTGCGGATGTCGACGGCGTCGAAGTCTTTTTTATAGAAGTCTTTGATGGTCTTGGCTAGCGCTTCACGAAAGGCGGCCAAGTGTGTGCCGCCCATGGTGGTGTGCTGACCGTTGACGAAGGAGTAGTAATCCTCGCCGTAGGATTCGTTGTGGGTAAAGGCGATTTCGATGTCGGTATCCTTGAGGTGGATGATTGGATACATCGGCTCGCCGTCGATCTTGTTGTCGAGCAGATCGTGCAGGCCTTTTTCGGACTTAAACTTCTTGCCGTTATAGACGATGGTCAGGCCGCTGTTGAGGTAGGCGTAGTTCCAGAGCATGTCTTCGACGTAATCGTCGCGGAAGCGGACACTGCCGAAAATCTCGGGGTCGGCGTCGAAGCGGAGTGCGGTGCCGTCTTTGGATTCTGTATCGCTGCGGTCTTTTAGGTCTTCGTTGACGACTTCGCCCTGCGAAAAGCTGACGCAGCGGGTCTTGCCCTCGCGGTAAGCTTGGATTTCAAACTCGGAGGAGAGGGCGTTGACCGCCTTGATGCCGACGCCATTGAGGCCAACGGACTTTTTGAAGGCTTCGGAATCGTATTTTGCGCCAGTATTAATCTTGGAGGCGCAGTCTTTGAGTTTACCGAGAGGGATGCCGCGGCCGTAGTCGCGCACCGAGACGTGGGTGCCGTCGATGTTGACCTCGATCACCTTGCCGTTGCCCATGACAAACTCATCGATCGAGTTGTCGATTACCTCTTTAAGTAGAATATAAATGCCGTCGTCGGAGGACGAGCCGTCGCCGAGTTTTCCGATATACATGCCGGGGCGCAGGCGGATGTGCTGTTTCCAGTCGAGTGATTTGATACTATCTTCGTTATATTCGGCGGACATTTATTCTGGAATATGAAATTGGGAGGAAATTGAAAGGGCGAAAGTTTTAAGCGGCGGTGGTACGGACTCGTTTGGACTGTGGCCGCAGAGAGGTCCGAGCGTTTTATTCCGGATTTTCGACTTCGGTGACCGGTGTGATCTTGCTGTCCTCGGTGAGTTCCTGCTGTGCTTGAGCGCCGCGCTTGGCTTCGAACTGTTGCAAGAAAGACTCCTGAGCGCTGAAAAGTTCGGCACCTTTTTTGCGAGCGGGCTTGTGGTAGGATCCGTTGGCCCGGAGGATGCGTGCGTTTCGAGTGTCTTTGAGGTAAGTGTCAAGCAGGTCGATTATACGTTGGCGGTTATCGGGGTCTTCTATCGGGAAAATCGCTTCAATGCGTCGATAGAAATTGCGTGGCATCCAGTCCGCGCTGCCTGCAAATATGTGCGCTTGGCTACCACTGCTATTTTCAAAGTAGAAGATACGGCTGTGCTCTAGATAACGCCCAAGGATACTGCGTACTCGGATATTGTCGCTGACGCCCTTAATATTGGGCACTAAATTGCAAATGCCGCGCACGATCAGATCGATTTTTACCCCTGCCTGGGAGGCGCGGTAGAGGTTGTCAATGGTCTCTTGGTCGACCAAGCTATTTGTTTGCACGATGATGCGTGCTGGCTTGCCAGCCTTGGCATTACGCGTTTCGGCACGGATGTGCTTTTGCATATTGCTGTGTAGAGTAAAGGGGGCGACCAGTAATTTCTTAAAGCTAGGAGTGAGCGAGAAGCCGGTTAGTGTGTTGAACAGGCCCGCCACTTCGCTGGTGATGTCTTCCTTGCAGGTAAAGAAGCTGAGGTCTGTGTAGAGACGAGCGGTTTTTGGATTGTAATTTCCTGTGCCTAGATGGACGTAGCGTCGTAGGGTGCTACCTTCGCGGCGGACGACCATGCATGTCTTACAGTGTGTCTTCAGGCCGACCAAGCCATATACGACATGCACCCCTACATCTTCTAACTGGCGGGCCCACTGGATATTATTGGCCTCGTCGAAGCGCGCTTTAATTTCGACCAATACGGTGACTTGCTTGCCCCGGCGGGAGGCCTCCATCAGTGCCTTGATAATGGGAGAGTCGCCGGAAGTCCGGTAGAGTGTTTGCTTGATGGCAAATACCTGCGGGTCGCGTGCAGCTTGGTTGAGAAAGTCGATAAAGGGCTGGAAGCTCTCATAGGGATGATGTAGCAAGACGTCCTTAGTTGCGATTTGCTCGAAGATGCGTTCCGGATTCTCGAGCTCTTTGGGCATATAGGGCGTGTGATGCGGAAACTTAAGGTCGGGGCGATCGATTAGGTCGTATGCACTCATCAAACGAAAGAAATTAAGCGGGCCGTCGATGGTATAGACATTCTCCGGCTGTAGCTTGATAGCCTCTAAGAACTCTTGCATCAGCGCTGGGTCGGCCCCCTTTGCGATCTCTAGACGTACCGCTGCGCCTTTGTGCATGTTCATCAGCTCCTCCTCGATCTTTCGCAGCAAGTTTTCGACTTCTTCTTCATCAATGTAGAGATCACTATTACGCGTAATGCGGAAAGGCACCGACGAGGTGACACGGTAGCCAGGGAACAGACGCTTAATGAAGCGCTGCACGATATCGCTCAGGAACACATAGACTTCAGGCTTCCCACGGCGCGTCGCGCCCACCTTGATGATGCGAGGCAGCACACGCGGGATCGGAATGATCGCCATCATGCGCTCGATGATACGCGTCTCCGGGTCGTCAATAGACGCCAATATATAGAGCGCTTTATTGGTCAGCTGCGGGAAAGGGTGCGCCGGATCGATCGCCAGTGGGGTGAGCACAGGAAATATTTGCTCTTCGAAGTAGGTTTCGACCCACTTTTTTTCGGTGCGCGTCAATTCATCGATACTGGAAAATAGAATGTCAGACTCTTTCAGGCCTGGGACGATTTGCTGCTCCCAGCAGTCATACTGATCGGCAACTAGGCGTTTGCAGATGCTCTGGATGCGGCGCAGCTGCTCCTTTGGGCCGAGGCCGTCGGGGCCGCGCTCGATGGCACCTGATTTTACTTGTTGCAGTAAGCCCGCGACTCGGATCTCGAAGAATTCGTCGAGGTTAGAGCTGACGAATGCCAGAAACTTCATACGTTCTAGCAGCGGGTACTCGGTCGACTCTGCTTGTTCTAATACGCGCCGATTAAAGGCCAACCAGCTTAATTCACGGTTGAAATATGGGAAACGGGGATGTGTGTGTGTGGTATTAGCGGTGCTCATCGTATGTGAAATCTTTGACCATGTGAGGGTTCGGGCGCTTAGGCAAGTCAGAGCCCGCCTAGTACTTAATTTTAACAGTGAGTAGGCGTTTGATTATTAGGCGAGACCCTAATTGAATTGAAGAATAAACCTCAAGAGTGTTGCAATCATCGAAAAAATGGCAGAATGTAGGGACGCAACTCATTATATATTATGAAACTATCACACATTATTACACTTCTCATCGCCGCGCTCTTCTTTACAGGCTGCGCATCTAATGATAACGGGGCTACTTCAGAGGAAGCCGCAACTACAACTGGCTCTGGCACGATGAGTGACGAAGCTGCGACTCAAAAGACTGCCTATGAAGGCTCTACAGGTTCTGGTCTCTTGATGGAACGTTACAAATCTGGCAACATCGAAGGCTATCGTGACTAGTTTTCGGCTCTCGTTCGAATCTTTCAACGTCGTTCTCATTGCGAGAGCGGCGTTTTTTTATGTTTAGTGTGAAATAGCCCAGAATCTGCATTTCCTGCTTTCGCAGTGAGATTAAACTGCTAGCTCTTATATTATATGGAAAATGTTACGCCTTCTTCTCGACGCCAATTTCTGAAAATGTCCGGCTTGGCTGGTGCGGCTTCTCTGCTTACAGGTTCGGCTACGGCTTCAGGAAATCATCCTGATAAGTTGCCCAAGGTTGCAGGACAGGCTAAAAATGTTATTTTCTTGGTCGTGGACGGCTTGTCCAATGGCACTGTGGGGCTGGCGCACCATTGGAAGCTGCGTCATCAACAGCAGCCCCTGAATTGGATCCAACTCTTCGAGCGCAAAGACATTCATCGTGCGTATCAGGACACAGCGTCCGCCAGTTCGCCAGTGACCGATTCCTCGGCAGCCGCCAGTTCGTGGGGCTGCGGGCAACGGATCAACAATGGCGCCGTTAATGTCACGCCCGGGGGGGAATCCCTGAAGCCGATCCTTAGCTATGCCAAGGAAGCCGGTAAAGCCACCGGGCTGGTGACGACCTGCCGCGTTACGCATGCCACGCCCGCAGGCTTTGCGGCCAATGTGGCCAAGCGCAATATGGAAGATGAAATTGCGCAACAGTATTTCGAGCGCGGAATTGATGTGATCCTCGGAGGCGGCGCACGCCATTTCACCCAAAAGCAAGAAGACGGCAGTGTAAACAAGCTCATTCCTCAATTTAAAGATCAGGGTTACACTTACGTGAAAAATGGCAGTGAACTCGCAGCCGCCGCCAAGGGGCAGGGACCTTTACTCGGTTTGTTTGCAAACAGTCACATCCCCTATATGATCGATCGAGAAAGCGATGGAGTGGAGCCAGATACACCTGGTTTGATCGATATGTTCCGTGCTGCATTGGCTCGGCTGGATCGGGCTGAAAACGGCTTCTTACTACAGGTCGAAGCTGGACGTGTGGATCACGCGGGCCATGCCAACGATGCTGGGGCGATTTTGCGCGAATTTTTAGAGTTTGATGCATGTATTCCGGTCGCGCTGGAGTATATTGACGCGCATCCCGACACCATGCTCGTGATTACGACCGACCACGGCACTGGGGGCTGCCAGCTCAATGGAGCCGGCGTCAGCTATAATGATAGTGGACCCGCGCTAGAGCAGATCAATCAGATCAAGTATAGCTTCGAATGGTTGCACCAGCGTTTGATGGAGGCACAGCAGTTTGAGCCTAAATACGTTAAGATGGCCTTCGGCATCGATGCGACCGCAGACCAAGCAGCCATAGTTCAACGTGCGATCGACTCCCAGGCGAAGTATTTGAGCGGGGCATTTATCGAAGCCTTTGGCCCGCAGATTAAAGAAATGACTGCAGTTGGTTGGACTTCGAGCAAGCACACTGCCGAGTGTGTCGAGCTCTTTGCTTTCGGTCCAGGTTCGGAGACTGTGCCCGCATTTGTTAAGAACTACGAGATATTTGGCATTATTAACAATACCTTAGGCATTCAAACTAGTTGACTCTATGTAAGAAGTTTCTGGTGCGTATGCTTGCCATTTGGGCCAGATTGGCGGCCTTCTCTGTCGATATTCGCTTCTAGCCACAGCCGCCGCAGCCGCCGCAATCGCTCACGCCTTCACCTCCATTTTGGCAGCAGCTTTCGTCGCCTGGGCAGCCGGCGCAGACGGCTTTGACCACGCGTGTGTGCTTGAATTGTGCAAACTGATATTGGCTCAGGCTGTAATCATAGGACTGGCGAGCTTCGATCTGAACACGCTCGGGCGTAAAGCTTAGCTTCATCGGCACTGTGCGTAATTGCTCGGGATCGATGTAAGAGGGGGCTTCATAGGGTTCAATGTCGGTTTCCTTACCATCGGGGCCCACGACATGGATGCCAGTGTGGATGGTGGTGATTGCGCTTAGTTGTCCCGTGGAGCTGAATTGGAGCGAGTTTTGATCGGCGTGCATGCCGATGATCTCAGGGTCATAGGCTTTAATGAGGCCTACGGGGGTCGGCACTTCGACGGGGCTGGCTGGCTCCACGGAGCGCAGTGTGCCGTCTTCGTAGAGCGCAAGACCTGTGCGGCAGACGATCGGGCCGAGCGGAGTTTCGAGCTCCATGGCTTCGCCGGGCCACAAGGTTAGGGATTTAAGCGCGCCGCTGGGGTAGAAATGTAGACTGATGATTTTTGCATTTACTTGACCCACGGAGAGGTTGAGGTGGAGCGCATCGGCCATTTCGCGTTCGTTGGCTTCCGACCAAAAGCCGTCGATCAATCCATTGAGCGGAAACACACGGTTGATACTGCCGTCCTTATAAAAAGTGACGAGTTCTGCCGCCACTTCACCAATCGGAGTCTTCAATAAGGTCTGTTTGTCCAGAGCGGCACTTTTGATTTGGCCATTCTCAAAGAAATCGATCGAGCTGCGGTGCTTCTTCTGCCGTTCCCCGAATTGAGCTGGGCTGTATTGCGGAATCAACTCGCCGATCGGAGTGGGTAAGCTGTTCTTCTGATTCAACATGCATGATTTTAACGCGCCACTCGCATAATGCGATGAGCTCGTGATGCCTTTCAATTCGCCATAATTTGTCGTGTGAGTTTTCATGATTTCCTTTCGTAGGGGCGTCACTTGTGACGCCCGCGGTGGTTCCAGTGGTTCGGCAGTCTTTACCTTGCGGCAAGCTCCAGAGGGCTTATTGAGGCTCCAGTGTGTTGCGTGCCCTGTGGATGCTGTTGTTGGTTCGGGCGCGGGCTAAAGCACCGCTCTACGTTTGTTGATGTTACCTTTGCACCCGCGTTTGCCGTAAAAGGATACTATGCCTCTCATTGCGATTCAATTAGCGCAACCAAACAGCACGTGAGCGTGGGTTGCCGGAGGATTCAAAATCGAGCTCTTCTTCTTTCAATACGGCTTCCAATTCTGCTACCGTAAATTCAAAGCCATCTTCGATCGCGAGTGCTACGAAATCCTCCTTCGTTTTTGCGACGTTATATTTGACTCGAAAGTCCTTATCGGCGCCGCCTTTGAGCAGTAATTTTTCTACGTTTTCTTCTGACATGATTTATTAGTTTTTAGTGGTTTGGATGTGTGTGATCTTTTTTCGGCCTGACTCAAGTCGAGTTGGTTTAAGATTTCGGCACCGCGCAGAGCGTTGCGCCATTTTGTAGGTATATTTTCGATACCATGACGTATGCCTGCAATGCCACCAGCGACGCAGGCGGTCGTGTCGGTGTCATGCCCGAGTGCGATGGCGCGGCGAATGACGGAGGCGTAGTCCTTTTCTTCACAGGCGAGCCGGGCGGAGTGTAAGGTGTCGAGCACGTAGCCAGTGCCTTGGCCGTGTGGGGGTTCATCGGGGCGAATGTGGGTTTCGAGTTCGCGCACGTAAGCGGGATCTTTTTGATAAATATTGCGCAGGCTGCTGACGGCGCTGTTCCACGGATCAGGGGCATTTTGCAATTCCCGACGGGCCCATAGGCAGTAGAGCGCGCAGCACACTTGCGAGCGTAGGTGGGCGTGGGTGACTTCGGATTGTGCATGTGCGTCCATCACGAGTGAGACGTCTTTGCCGCCGTGGAGTAAAGCGAGTGGTAAGCAGCGCATCAGTGAGCCATTGCCATTGTTGCGTTCGCCTCGGAGTCCAGCGTAGCGGGCGGTCATGCCTTTTTTGAGTTTGGCGATTGCAGACGTGGTTTGATTGCCGATGTCGAAGACATAGTTGTCGACTGCCATGTATCCGCGGTCATGCCATTTGATCAAACGTGCGGTGAAATCGTATGCGTGGTACATGCCGCATTCCTTGAGCGAGGCATAGAGGCAGAGTGCCTGCGCACTGTCGTCCGACCAGGTGCCAAGTGGCACGTGGGCGTAACTGCGTAGGTATCCTTTGGGCGGATGCATGTTAATTTCCTCGAAGGGAGGAATGTCTTTTGGATGGCGAAACTCGTAGGGAACGCCGCAGGCATCGGCCACCAGTAGCCCCCACATGCCGTCGCGCACGCGATCCGTATGTGTCTTTTTAACTGGGCTGCTTATGAGTGCTGGCATGAGATTAATAGAGTAGTTCGTGCACACGGTAGTCGCCGCCGATGGCGAGGTATTCATTTTCGCCGCTGAGCAGGCTGTCGGGGAGTAGGCCGCTGAAGAAGATGATCTTCGCGCGGGTCACAGTTGTCTTCCAGACTGTTGAGCCGAACTCCCAGGCGCGCTCTCGGTCGTTGGTGAAGGAGACTAAATTGTTCAGGCGGACGATACTTTCACGACGACTTTCCGTCTTTCGAATCGGGTGTTCTTCGGGATCGTTGGTGCCTCGATAGAGTGTGAACATACTTTGCTCAGGCCAGCGACGCAGCAATTCGTATTGGCAAAACTCGTAGAGTAGGTCCAGTTGGGCGTCGATTGCGTTGGTGCGGGCACTGCCTTTCATACGATCATAGGCGAAGCGTCGGTCCTCTTCGCCATCGATCGACTGATGCAAGACGCCCCGGTGATACGTGGGTGCGACGCCGAAACGACTTTGTACCCAGTTTTTCATAACGGCGCCTTCGATACTATTGCTGTCCATGCCCCAACCAGCCAAAAAGCGAAGATAACTGTTGCGCAGACTGCTACGTGCCTTGCCGGTATACTCACTCCATTGATGGAGCGCGAACTTGACGTCCAGGTATTCGTGAAAAATACGGCCGCGTTCGGATGCTGTTTCAAACTGTTCAAGTTTATTGAAAAAATCACGATTCGATTCACGCACGCCTGCAATGTGCAGGGGGCTGCTTGATTGGTTGAATTCTTCTGAAGCGATAATCCATGCGGGGATGTCACAGAGATTCATGGAGTGAACGTCGAACATCGAACTTCGAACGTCCAATTTTGAAGGATGAACCATTGTCTAGCTTTGGTCTTCAATCACGAAGGCTTTAAGTGTTGGATTCATCATTCGATGTTCAGGATTGTAGGGGCTTCACTTGTGACGCCCGCCGAGTTGTTGGCTTGTGCTCGGCGGGCTTGGACTCCGCGGGCGTAACAAGTCGCAATGCCATTGCATAATTCAAAGTGCCCTCTCTAGGACCGTAATTAGAACTGGTTCTCTGGATTCGCTTCTTATCCTGACTTTGGGC
>NZ_JARXHW010000053.1:0-29044 GCF_031127805.1 Thalassobacterium maritimum
TGTAGCGATGTGACGCCAGTCACGTCCAGTGCCTTGCCTGCATTCGGTGTTCGCGTTTACGTAGCCGAGTGCTTCAGCCTCGGTTTCCGCAGCGGCATTTGGATTCAGCCCACAACTGCAGTTACAAAAACTATGATTCTTAATGCGAACACATTATACACTTGCTCGAACCCCGTTAGTGACATCGTATACATCCCAAACCTCACGACATAAAGATTCAAACCTCACAAAAACATGGGACTCTTCGATAAAGTAAAATCAATGGCGAACGCCATCACGGGCAACGCAGCTAAAGTATCCATTACCGCAGCTCCTATCACAATTGGCGTCCCCTTCGAGCTCAATATTCAAGCGCTGGCCAGCGACAGCACCGTCGCTTACGCTCGCGTCTACGTAAAGGTGCGTGGCCTGGAAAAGATCGACCTACACGATCGCGACCGGGACGGCACCGAGCGCATACGTCGTAAAGAAACTACCTTTGAAACCGAGATCGTCGTCGAAGGCGCAGGCGAATTGGCCGCGCACGAAAACAAGACGTGGACCTGCGAAGTCAGCATTCCCGGCACTGCGCCCGCGATCTACCGTGGACGCTACGCAGAACATTTCTACGAAGCACAAGCTGCACTCGATTGCACCGGCAACGACCCCGACTCGGGTTGGGTACGCCTGCAACACGCCTAAGCGATCCTCTCTAGCTTTCTTTTTTTGACTCACTTACTTTTGACCGTCTCGCTTTATGGCAGCTGACAGCTTCTCCGAAATCTCAAGCAATTCGTGGTTCTCACGGATCGCGTCCTCTTTCAAAGGCATTCTAACAGGCATCCTGTTGATCATAGTATCCATCGTACTATTGAGTTG
Source organism: Thalassobacterium maritimum (assembly GCF_031127805.1). NCBI lineage: Bacteria > Pseudomonadati > Verrucomicrobiota > Opitutia > Puniceicoccales > Coraliomargaritaceae > Thalassobacterium > Thalassobacterium maritimum. The sequence goes on from NZ_JARXHW010000053.1 coordinate 859, forward strand.
GAATGAAGGACGGGCCGTTAAACGCTACAAAACGCTCAAAGAAGGTGCCGGGGCAGTCGTCAGCATCGACTCCGCGCAAGTCGATCCGAGCCGCGAGGGTCAGTTGGTTCACACCAGCGGCACGGCTGTGACAACAGACACCCCCTCTGACAGCGAATTTGGCATCTCCACCCATGCTCTGAAACTGACACGTCAGGTCGAGATGTATCAGTGGAAAGAAAGTAAAAGTAAAGACACGCAAAAGAAACTCGGAGGCAGCACGGAAACCGTCACCACCTACAAATACACCAAAGAGTGGAACACGCGTCCGGTGCGCTCCGATAACTTCCAAGAGCTCGAGGGGCACCGCAACCCTGCAGAAATGCGATTCACCAATACCAGCTTCAAGGCGAGCCCAGTCATAGTGGGAGGCTTCACCCTCACCCCCGCCCAAGTCGACATGATTGGTGGTGCCCAAGCGCTCCCTTTCCCTAGTGATTACAAAGTGCCCTCGCACATTGGCGAGAGCCACTTAAGCCCCACCGAGCTCTATATCGGCAAAGACCCCGCGAACCCTGCCATCGGCGATCTCAAGGTGAGCTTCGCCATGGTGCCGGAACAAAGCATCAGCCTAGTCGCCGCACAAGTGCAGGATAGCTTCCAGCCCTATCGCACTAAAGTCGGCGGCACCATCAACCTGCTACAAAGCGGCACCTACTCGGCAGATGCCATGATCCAAGTCGCTCAAGACAACAACAAGATCATGACCTGGGCGCTCCGAGCGGGCGGTCTACTGCTTATGTTCATTGGCTTCAATTTATTGATGGGCCCCCTCAGTGTGCTGGCCGATGTGGTCCCATTTATTGGCAATATTGTCGGAATCGGCACCGCCATCGTCGCGATGATGCTAACAGCCATCGCTGGACTCATCACCATCGCAGTCGCTTGGATCGTATTCCGTCCGGTGCTCGCAATAAGTTTACTACTCATCTCTGGCGGCGTGATCTACATGATCTTCAAGCAAGCAAAGAGCGCCAAGGCATAGCAGTAAATCGTGACTAAATTCTGTAGCCGAGTGTGCCTTAGCCTCGCTTCAGGCGGGTCGAACACTGCAAGTCTGAACATGCCCCAAACGAGGGCTAAAGAACCTCGCCACTACCTCGCCCCCCGAAAGTCAACTGTCCAACTGGTTAATCGTTTGCACGCATCCAGCAAAAGCATTGAATGCGACAACCATGACAGTTTACCCCCGATCTATGGCGCCGCGCAGGGCGTTTACCCTCATTGAACTGCTCGTCACGCTAGCGATTATCGGCATCTTAGCTGCCATTCTCATTCCTACGGTCGGCAAAGTGCGCGAACGCGCCAAAATCGTCGAAGCCACGGCAGATGCGCGCTCTATTATGACAGCCTTCAAGCTCTACTATGCCACCTACGGACAGTGGCCGACCACCAATGGTAAGATTTTCGGCAGCAACAACCCAGATCAGTCAGACTGGGGAAAGGATGCGGAAAATTCGGATGGTGAAACCGTATGGGACTTTATTACTAGCATGTTCAAAGGCGGCTTAGGCTATGATCCCGACGGCCGAGCACGCAATCCACAGAAGGTCGCCTTCGCCCCCTTTCCTGAAGATAAAATAGTCGACGGAAACATCGTCGATCCTTGGGGCAACCCTTATAAATTTAAATTGGACGTGGATAACGACGGTCGCATTCCACGCTTTCTAGAAGCGCACCTGGACGACCCCGAAAAAGATCAAGTTTGGGTTGGAGATACAGTCATCGTTTGGTCTCGGGGCCCAGACGGAGCGGATTGGCGTAAAGAAGAAGCCGAAGACGACCCGAAAACTTGGTAAGCTGGAATTGTGTTGGACTTCGTGGCGTATATGCTCTGAATCGCCAACCTAATGAAAATCGGCATATATCCAGGATCCTTCGATCCAATTACCAATGGTCACCTAGACGTGATCAACCGAGCGCGGCACATTTTTGACAAAGTGATTGTGGCTGTGGCCATTAATGCATCGAAGAATCCGCTCTTCACCAGTGAAGAACGCGTCAAATTGATAGAGGATAACCTGCTCGACCGTCCGAATATTTCCGTCATTTCATTTGATGGCTTGATCGTAGACTTGGCAAAGCAGACTAAAGCCGTCGCCCTGATCCGAGGCATGCGTGCAGTCTCAGACTTTGAGCACGAATTTCAGATGGCGCAAATGAACCGTCATTTGGACGATTCAATCGAGACCATCTTTCTGATGCCCAACGAGCGCTTTTTCTTTACCAGCTCTAATCTGGTAAAACAGGTCTTTAAATTTACCGATCGAGAACGCCGCCTGATTCCAGCAAATGTGCACGCGGCGCTCTCAAAAAAGTTTGGCCACGAAGCTTAAAAGCATGAGCGCTACCACTCCATCTACTACCGAAACCAAGCAAAACCGCAGCACTCTAGGCATCATTTTCCTGACGCTCTTTCTGGATCTGGTTGGGTTCTCAATTATCTTTCCGCTGTTCCCAGCGATGCTCACCCATTACCTGCCCAGCGGTGATGGAGCCCAAAACCTCTTGGGGCATCTCATTGCACCGCTGACAAAACTGGCAGAAAGTAGCGGCGCGGCCGACCCGGAGTTCATGACCGCGGTGCTCTTTGGTGGCATTCTCGGCTCGCTCTATTCGGTGCTCCAATTCGTATGTGCGCCACTTTGGGGCGCCTATTCCGACCGAGTCGGACGCCGCAAGGTGCTACTAATCACCATCAGCGGGCTCGCACTCAGTTACATCGCATGGTTTTTTGCCGCATCTTTCTGGGTGCTGGTATTCGCACGTGTGTTGGGCGGCGCCATGGGGGGCAATCTCTCCGTGGCCACCGCAGCTGTCGCCGACAGCACCACCCGTGAAAAACGCTCCAGCGGACTCGCGATTATCGGGATCGCCTTTGGGCTAGGCTTTATCGTGGGCCCTGCCATCGGCGGCCTACTCGCCAAGATTGACCTGACTGAGATCGCGCCCGCACTCAAAGCCTTTGGCGTGAACCCCTTCTCCGTGCCTGCACTGGTCAGCCTCATGCTGACAATCATCAATTTAATCTGGGTCAGCCGCCGCTTTAAAGAGACCTTGCCCGAGTCCAAACGCGGCAAGCCCAACCCGGAGCGCAAAGGCATAGCGGTCTTCCGCATCTTCCAATGCCCGGAGCCGGCCACTCGTCGGACGAATTTCGTATATCTAATCTACATGCTAGCCTTTAGCGGCATGGAGTTCACCCTCACCTTCCTAGCCGTCGAGCGCTTCGGCTTCAGCCCTGCACAGAACGGGGGCATGTTCGTTTTCATTGGCTTAATTCTGGTCTTGGTGCAAGGTGGCATCGTGCGCCGCCTCGCCGCACCTGTCGGCGAAAAACGCCTCGCACTGGCCGGTCTAGCCTGCGGCGTGGCTGCATTTATCATGATCGCCTTCGGCCAGGGCTACGGCCTATTTTTTACAGGCTTGGCACTTATGGCCTTCTCGATCGGGCTCGCCTCGCCGACTTTGAGCGCACTGGTATCGCTCTACTCGAACGAGTCGGATCAAGGCGCCAACCTAGGGATCTTCCGCTCCGCGGGCTCGCTCGCACGTGCGATCGGCCCGCTACTGGCCGCCTTCACCTACTTCGCCTACGGCTCACGTAATGCCTACCTCATGGGCGCAATCGTTGTGATCCTGCCCCTCATCCTAGCCATCCAACTTCCAAAGCCCGTAAAAGACGAGGTCAACTAGACTCGCAGGAGTCTAGTTGACCTCGTAAAAGTCCGTCTAGCGAATTTAAACAGTCGCCTCGTCGCTGCGGCCGGTCTCGTCGTGGCTGGCGGCGCCGGCCTTGTCATCCGTAGCCTTATCGTTGCTGGGACGCTCTTTCGCGACATTCACCACTAGTTGGCGGCCAGCCACTTCTTGGCCGTCGAGCTGGCGGATGGCTTCTTGCGCGGCCGCGTCATCGACCATAGTCACAAAGCCAAAACCACGAGGGCGACCTCCGCCGGGACGTGTCACAATCGCTGTATCTTCGACCGCACCGGTTTGCCCAAAGATCTCACGGAGATCTTCGGCTGTGGCATCGAAAGAAAGGTTACCTACATAAAGTCGAACGGACATAATAATAAAAATTAGAAATTAAGAATTAAGAATGAAGAAATGAAGATTGGGAGCGATGGACTGGCCATCTAATCGCGAAGAACTAGAAACAGAAGGCCAGACACCTGAAAACACTGGTGCAGCCCACGACTGACAACCTTTTATTCAGATTTACATAGATTCAGATTTGCCAATGCCAGCCATCGAGGCTTGCTTGAGAGATTCGTTGAGCGAGCAGGCCGCAGGCCTGAGCCGCTCTGGTATCGATTTAAAACTGGGGGCGTCATGAACCAATACCGCCCACCTACCACTGACGCACGTGAGCAAGAAAACTAAAAAGAAAAGTACTATCCTGCGGGTCTCCGCCTACCTATTCCGCTACAAGAGCTTGTTCTGGCTCACGATCGGGCTGGCAGGCAGCATGGCCGCGATGGAAATTGCAGTGCCCATTGCAATCCAGCGCATCTTCGACGGGCTACAGGCCACCGATGCCCTCGACGGCTTACTCTACGGCGTCGGCCTGATCGCACTCCTCTACCTAGGCAGCGAGATCTTCAATAGCCTGCGCATTCGGGTCAACAATACCCTGGAACAACGCGTGCTGCTGGAAATGCGCCGCGATCTACACAGTAAACTGCTACGCCTGCCGGTATCTTTTTACGACCAACGTAAGAGCGGAGAAATTTCCTCGCGTGTGATCGAAGACGTAGCCGCGGTCGAGCGCGCCCTGCTCGACGGCACCGAACAGGGCACCGGCGCCCTCCTACGCATCATCGGCATCACCACTGTGCTCTTCATCATGCAGCCCTTCTTGGCCTGGTTCGTATTTCTCCCCGTGCCCATCCTGCTGTTAGTGGGCGTGCTCTACTCCAAGCGCTCGCGCAAGGTATGGAAAAGTGTGCGTGAAAGCGCTGGCGAGCTCAACAGCTTGCTGGTCGAAGACATCCAAGGCAATCGCCTGATTCAGACCTTCGGCTTGCAAAAGCGCGAATCCGCTCGCTTCGAAACCAAGGCAGAAGACCTGCGCGCCAAGACCCTCTTCGCGATGTTCCGCTGGTCGATCTACAACCCGGCCACCTCACTGGTCACCAAGCTAGGCTTCCTCAGTATCGTCGCCGTGGGCGGCTACCTGGTGCTACAAGATACCGCCGACTTCACAATGGGCAAACTGATCGCCTTCTTCTTGTTGGCCAACATGCTCTATCAGCCCATCTCGCAGCTACATGGGCTCAACCACTTGATCGCCGCGGGCCGCGCCTCCGGCGAGCGTGTATTTGAGGTTTTGGATGCACAAGTCGAAGTCGACGAACCAGAAAAAGTGACACCACTGCCCGCAGGCCCGATCGAAGTGACTTTCGATCAAGCAGGCTTTGAATACCCGGGCCGCCCCGCCGTGCTCGATCAATTCGAGCTGACGCTGGAAGCCAACAAGGTGACCGCCATCGTCGGCCACACAGGTGCGGGCAAGTCCACCGTGGCCAACCTCGCCATGCGCACCTATGATGTGAGCACGGGCACCGTTAAACTCTCTGGCGTCGACATTCGCGAGCTCAGCCTGAGCGAGCTACACGACAAAGTCGGCCACGTCGCGCAAGATCCCTTCCTCTTCGAAGGCACCGTGCGCGACAACCTGGTGCTAGCCAAAGCAGATGCCAGCGATGCCGAAATCGTGCACGCCCTGGAACAAGCCTGCGCGTGGGAATTTGTCGACGCCCTGCCCGAAGGCCTGGACACCAATATCGGCGAAAAAGGCATTCGCCTGAGTCAAGGTGAGAAACAACGCCTCACCATTGCCCGGGTCTTACTCAAGAACCCGCCGTTCGTCATTTTGGACGAAGCCACCGCCAGCGTCGACACCATCACTGAGCGCAAAATCCAAGAGGCTCTCGACCGCTTAGTGCAACAGCGCACTGTGCTGGTGATCGCCCACCGCCTCTCCACCGTGCGTCGTGCGGATAAGATCGTGGTGATGGAGCAAGGCCACATTATTGAATCTGGCTCCCACCAAGCGCTGATCGAACAAGGCGGCCACTATGCCGATCTATGGCAGCACCAGAGCGACCTGATCCCAGAACTCGCGGGCTAAGACAACAGTCATTCAGCAAGAAACTGCAGAGTGCAAATACAGTTTCCCTCTTGACGCGTTTTTTGCAGATGGGCTTAATAAAAATTCACCAGAGTTCACACGAATTAAGCTAAATTGGATTATTTCTTGCTAATATCTTCAGTAACTCTTTTTTAATGGTACTAAACATGAGCACACCAGAAATAAGTGACAGTAGCGAATCTTTGAATAAAGAACTCGTTGTACAAAATAAGATGGGCATACACGCCCGTCCGGCAGCCATGATCGTACGTATTGCAAACACATACGGCGGCGAAGTTTGGGTGGAAAAAGATGGCGAGCAGGTTAACGGCAAGAGCATCATGGGGCTCATGATGCTAGCAGCTGGCAAAGGCTCCAAACTAGTGGTCCGCACCGAAGGTGCCGCCACAGACGGCGAGCGCATGCTCAACGAACTCGCGGATCTATTTGATCGCCGCTTCGAGGAAGCTTAAGTCAAAGAAGCCTCGCCATAAAAGCAGCGAGGCGAGTGGCAGCTTGCAGCAAGGCATAAAAAACGGGGCTCACCTACGTGCGCCCCGTTGAAAGTAATGCGAAGAGCCACATTGGCCCTGCTTGACTGATTGTGAACTAGTAGCTGTCGCGACCACGACCGCCTCGGTCACCGCCACGTCCGCCGCGATCACCGCCACGTCCGCCACGATCACCGCCGCGTCCGCCACGGTCACCACCACGGTTGAAACCGCCGCGACCACCGCCGCCACCGCCATAACCGCCGCCGCCACCTTGTGGGCGTTCTTCGCGAGGGCGTGCTTCGTTAATGGTGAGCGCACGACCGAGGAATTCCTCGCCGTTAAGCCCTTCAATGGCTGCATTCATTTCTTCAGCAGTTCCCATCGAGACGAAAGCGAAACCGCGGGGGCGGCCGGACTCACGGTCTTTTACGATGAAAACGTCGGTTACGGAACCGTGTGCTTCGAAAAGCTCACGGAGATCACTATCAGTAGTGTCGTAGGACAGATTGCCTACATACATCTTTGTATTCATTTATTTACCTTTATCTTTGGGCTATCCCACTTGCTTCTTTGCTTTGAGTTTCGCTTGCATGCGAATTCGACCTACTGAATACATGTTTTGACTTTATCCAACTGATACTACCCATGCTCTGAATGTTAACATGTGTTATAGAAAGTGCATCCTTATCGTGACTTTTTAAAAAATTGCAAGACGCATTATGTAACGATAAAGTAAATCAAGTTCACAGCCTTCAGACGAGAAACTGCGCCCTTCAAACTTGGCAGCCCAGCCACCGCCCCCATCCCATTATACATGGTGATACTTCGAGCCCGTCTGTATCGAAACGGCACGATATAGCTGCTCGCACACCAGCATACGCGCAATTTCGTGCGTAAAGGTGAGTGGCGAAAGCGCAAACAGTGCGTCCGCGCGCTGTTTCACCGCATCACTGAGCCCGTAAGCGCCGCCAATAATGAAAACCGCCGGACGCCCCTGCAAGGCATACAATTCATCGGCCAATTTTTGCGAACTGCGAGTCTTGCCCTCCTCAGCCATCGCATAGATGCGAGAATCACTACGCTTCGCCAGTGCTTCCAGGATGCGCTGCCCCTCGCTACCGACGTCGCCGTCCTTCAACTCGATCAATTCAAAGTTCCCCTGCCGCTTGAGACGCTTACAAAAATCATCGCACAGCGCCGCCAACGAGCGATTCTTCATTTTACCGATGGCGATTACTGTGTAACGAAACATTTATAAGATTTAGATTTTAGGAATTAAGAATTAAGATTTCCGCAGTATCTCTAGCTCAATGAGGACGGGGCGGTGATCGCTGACATAGCTGCGCAGCACCTCGCTTGATCGCACTTTGTAGCTTGGTGGCACAAAGATAAAATCTAGCCCGTGCACAGGTAAGAGCGAAGGAAAAGTCCGGCTCCCACGTCCCGTCGGACGGAGCGTGTATTCGCATTGATCCTGCAAATAACTGAACAAATGACGCACCGCATCGCCAAGCTTACCGGAGCCACTATTAAAATCGCCACAGACGATGGGCGACAGGTGCGGCGTGCCCTCTGCGGTGTATTTCTTATCATCCAGAAATTGAATCAAACGCTCGACTTGCTCAATCCGTCGCACACGCGAACGAAAATCGAGGTGTAAATTGACCACAGGCAAGATGCCATGCGGCGTCTCCAACTCGGCACACATAAAGCCCTTCTCCCCGAGCGAGGCTCGGCCAAATGCGGTGTGCTCCGCATGCACGATCGGGAATCGGCTCAGCAATCCGTTGCCGTAAGCCAGTGGCAACTTGCCCGAGCGTCGATTGTGTACACCTAGATACGCGTGCTCATATTCGGTCTGTGCTCGCAGCGAATCCAACAAATGAATGCGACGATTCCAGTGCGAATCCTCATCGACTTCCTGCAAAGCTACAATATCGGCGCCCACTTGATTTAACAAGTGGGCGACCCGTTTGAGACTGCGCTCGATACCGCGCGCAGAGTGAAAGCCTTGGTAGGTCGACAAACCACGTCCGTGCGCTATATTCAGCGTTAGCACGCGTAGCGTATCCGAACTAGGCATCACGCAATACTAAGACTCGTTCGCGTCCTTGACCGATTTAGCGTAGAGCGAGACCGACTTAAACAAGCTATCAGCGAACGAAGCAATCGTTACAAGGATCAGTTGTAGCTCAACATCGGTAAAGCTCAGAGACTCACCTTGCTTGAAGACCTTGCGCTCGTCGACCAACTTGCCTTGTGGCTTTTCTGCCCCGGTGTCCAAGAGTTGCACCGTCTTAAGCTCCAACACCAGTTCACCATTTTCATCGAGTTGTGGCTCTTTCACCACGCCGCCCTGCTGCATGAATGCCTGCATCACGAAACCGAGCGAAATGATGGTATCTTCCAGCTCACACATGATGCCGTAATCTTGCTCCAGGCGATTAAACTTCTCATCCAGCTGCGCAGGCACGAAAGCTTGTTGTGCCTTTTGAGCCTCTTGCTGCGCCTCTTGGCTGACATTGGAGTTTGCCTTAGTCTGCTTGACTAGGGCCAAGAAGAAGTGAGCATTGTTCATGCCTGTCACGGCTAGATTGAGGCAGTCGCCAATCACTTGACGCACCAGCAAATCGCGCGCGTAGGCTTGCATTTGCTCGAAGTTTTGGTGGCTGGGCGCCGCGGGCATAATCTTGGGCGCATTGACACGCGCATTATACGCTTCCTCTTGCACGCCCTCGCGAGCCGCCAGATTAAATGCAAGCATGTCGAAGTGACGCTGCAATCCGACCATGAACTGCTGAGCAATCTGTTGTAAATTGACCTGCTGAGGCTGGCCTTGATTCGGTTGTGGGTTTTCTGACATATGTTGCTAACAACAAGCAAAATTAAGTGCTGGCACAATACTTGATTCAAAAATTCACAATTTCGTCGCACTTCGTCACACACTGACATTGAATCAAAGCATGTGGACTTGGGTCAATGAAAGCATAGTCGATCCGCTGATTCAGTTGCTTGGTGGCAGCTTGGTCTTTGTATTTACAAATCTCACCGCAATTGTCGGCTTCATCCTCGCGGCGCTGATCATACGCCGCGTCTTTGAGGAAAAGCGCAATCCCAGCAATTTTTTCGCCTGGTTCTTCATCGTCCTCTTCATGCCGATCATTGGCGTGCCCCTCTACTTCATGTTTGGTGGACGCAAGAGCCGCAAGCTGGCCAAAAATAAACTCGAAGTCACTAGCCGCGCGCTGGACATCGCACAGCAAACGAGGGACCACAAGCATACGATCCAGCGCACGCACAGTCAGGGCAATCACTTCGAACTGCTGCCCGATGGCGAGACTGCCTTTAAACGCATTTGCCACGAGATCGAGAGTGCCGAGCACACCATCCACATCGCCACCTATATACTAGGCAACGACCCCACAGGCCAGGCCATCGTGGACCGGCTGACGCAGCGCGCCCAAGCAGGCATCAAAGTCCGGCTGCTACTCGACTCCCTCGGCAGCTGGAACTGCACCCGTGCCGCTCGCTATAAAATACGCCAGGCGGGCGGCGAGGTTGCCATGTTCATGCCTGTGCTTCCGATTCAGACACAGACTTCATCCAATCTGCGCAATCACCGAAAAATCGCAATTTTCGACAATTATCGCGCCATCACCGGCGGTCAAAACCTAGACACCCGCTTCATGGGCGCACAGCCGGACCCCGATCGCTTTAGCGACTTTAGCATCGTCACCCAAGGCCCTGCCGTCGCCACCTTGACCCGCACCTTCATTGCCGACTGGGCCTTTTCCCACAAGGAATCCCCCGCCAAGCACGAGGCACTGCTGCGCTACGTGCCCGAAGAAGCCGGTAACAGCACCACCGAGATCATCACCAGCGGCCCCGATTCTCCCAATGACCCACTGTGGGAACAAATTGTCCGCATCATCCAAGAGTTCAAACAGAGCCTCACCATTATCACCCCCTACTTCATTCCCGACGAAGTCGTCTTTCGCTCCCTCATCGTCAAAGCCCACACCGGCCGTCACATCCGCCTCATTCTACCACTCAAATCCAACCAACGGCTGACCGATATTGCGCGCTACCACTACCTACGTGAACTCGACCAAGCAGGCATCGACATCCAATTCTACACTCCGCGTATGATGCACGGCAAACTCATCCTTGCCGATGACATGGTCGCCATGACTGGCTCTGCCAACATTGACATGCGCTCACTCTTCGTCAATTTCGAGATCGGTCAACTACACTTCACTCCCAGCGACATCGCCGCGCTCACGCAATGGGCCGAATCGCTAGAAAAAGACTGCATCAGCTACCGCGAAGCCATCCGCGAGCACAAAATCCTACCGAACCGCATGCTCGAAGATCTCGTGCATCTCATTGCTCCTATGCTTTAACACCTCAGCCATGCTGCATCGATTCCTCTCTCAACACAGCGACACTCTCTTGCTGCTGGCGAGCATCAGCTTGTTTGCATGCGTCCTGTCGCTGATCCTGCTCCCCCTATCTATTATTCGATTACCGGCAGACTTTTTTATCCGCGAGCCTTCGCCTCGCAAAGCACTGTCCCCAATCAGAATCATACTACATTTCGCAAAGAATCTAGTCGGTGGACTACTGCTGTTCATGGGGATCATTATGGTATTCATCCCCGGCCAAGGGATCCTCACCATGTTATTTGGAATCAGCCTAATGGACTTTCCCGGAAAACGGCGCCTAGAGATTAAAATCGTTAAAGCGCCACGCGTCACACGCAGCTTAAATTGGCTTCGACATAAAGCCGACAAGCCCGCCTTCATATTGCCGCAATAGAGTATCTTTACCAAAAATCCTTCGCCACCGTTCGACTCATCGCCATTTTTAGCATAGGCTCCAGGCTATGAGTGATCACGTATATAAAAAAATCGAACTCGTCGGCTCTTCTAAGGAATCGATCGAAGCCGCCGCCCAAAATGCAGTCACCACTGCGAGTAAAACCGTGCGTAATATGCGCTGGCTAGAAGTCGGCGAAATCCGCGGCCACATTGTCGACGGCCAAGTCGAGCACTGGCAAGTCGGCGTCAAAATCGGCTTCACCTTAGACTCTAAGGATTAGAGCACTCTGCATTTAGGTAGACAGCCCGAAAAAGGGACTCAGCCACAAAAAACACAAGTAGCTCGTCAGCCTCGGTCTGCTTCGTAGGCTAATCCGATCTCCGCGCGCCACCAATCCAGCGCCTTCATATTACCAAGGCTGTCATCCAAGCGCATGCCTACCGCGCGCGCGCCAATCGCTTGCCCACGCAGCTCGCCTACGAACGATTCGATCTCATAAACGTATAGACTGCGGCCCGGCACCGGCTCCAGCACAGTATCCTCACGCCCACTAGCAAATACCGTGCGAACCTGCCCCTCACAAAACCACGGACTTTCCACGAGAATCCGGCCGTGCTCACCATAAATCACGACCTGGTTTTCAGCACTCATTTGCACCGCACATGTGCACTTCGCCAAAATGTCGCCCTCAAAGCGCAAAGCAGCCGTTGTCCACATGTCCACCTTGCTCTTCACATCAAGATGCCCCACCGCTTTCAGCTCTAGCGGATCCGCAAAAAGACGCCCCTGCCCGCGCCCCGCGATCAAGCGCGCAAACGACATCGGGTAGCAGCCCACATCTAAGATACCACCGCCCCCAAGTGCCTTATTCTGAAGTCGCGAATCCGGACATTCGCCTGCGTTATAACAAAAACTCGCATCAATCATCCGCACCTTACCGATCACGCCCGACTCCACTAAGTCTACCACCTGCTGCGTCTGCGGATGATGACGATACATAAAAGCTTCGCGCAATAAACACCGCCGATCCCGCGCGACCTTCCCCGCGTGCTTCGCTTCGCGCAAGTTCATCGTAAGCGGCTTTTCACACAGCACATGCTTGCCCGCATAGGCGCAATGCGCGATCCATTCCGCATGCTGCGGATGAATCGTGGCGATATACACAGCGTCCACTTCGGGGTCCGCCAACAGCGCCTCATAAGTCCCATAACCACGCGTGCCGCCATGCTCCGTAACAAAAGCCTGCGCCCGTACCGCATCCCGCGCGGCCGCAGCATGCAAACTACAACCTTCGACCTCAGTCAGTGCCTTCGCAAATGCATTTGCAATCTGACCACATCCAAGTATCCCCCAGCGCACCTGTTTTTGTTTTATATCATTCATAGTAAGACGACCTGCAATCGAGTCTGAAGCTTTAGACCAGAGCGATGCGAACGCTCTACTTTGCCTCGCTTGCGTCCACGTAGTTATATTTAGTTTCCCCGATCGCCCGTTGCACATTCGTTAGGGCGAGCAGATAGCTGTAATTCGCCTGCAACTGATTGTTACGAGCTTCGGTCAAGGAGACACGTGCTTGCAAGGTATCCAGAAAAGTGGAGCTGCCGACACTATAGCGATCATTCGCCAAGCGCAGTGCTTCTTCAGCCTGCCCGGTCACGAGACCGGCGGCTTCCACCAACTCAGCTGCGCTCTCGAGTTCGGATACCGCACGTCGCACTTCGATTTCTACTGATAAGCGCGTCTCATCGAGCACGAGTTCGCTTTGCCGCACCCGTGACTTGGCCTGCAACACGCGGCCTTTCGTCGCGCGCCCATCCCAGATATTCCAGTTCGCCTCTAAGCCGACATACCAGCCATCCTCAGGATTATCAAAGCGATCATCCGTGGTGGTGTAGGAACGTAAAAAATTATAACTTCCGATCAAATCCACACTCGGGAGGTAACCTGCCTCTGCGGCTTCTATGCCTTCCTGATTAGAATCGACCAACAAAGCCAAGCGGGCCAATTCAGGACGCGCCTTCATCGCTTGCTGCATGGAATCTAGCAAACCATACTCCTGCATGCGAACATCGAGTTCGCCAACGAATTTAGGCATCTTCACCGTGGGCGCTCCCCGGCGTTTCACATAGCCGACCACGCGCTTGAAATCTGCCACGGAGACCCGAAAGTCATTTTTGGCTCGAATCAATGCGGGCTTGGCATTGGCCAAGGCGACCTTTGCTTGCAGCACATCGAAATTAGAAACCGAGCCGGCCTCGAAGCGACTCTCGGTATTGGCAAGCTGCTCTTCCAAGAGTTCTATATTCTGAGTTTCTACCTCGATGGTCTCACGTGCCAGCAAGATACCGTAGAACGCCGTCTTTACTTCTTGAATCGCAGTTTCGACACTGGCCTGAAGATCATACAGCGCAGCGCGTTCCAATGCGTCCTGCGCACGAATTGCAGCACGCAGGCCACCGCCCGCATAGAGTGCTTGCCGCACCTGCAGCGCGACCGACCAATTATCTGAAGCGCTATAGGAGGCAGTCATGCCATCGGCCTGCTCGGAGATGCTTCCGTTCAAAGACAGCGTCGGCCGCACGGCCGCGCCGACTTCCATGATCAGTCCGTATTGCTCTTCAATACGCTCCTTGGCTTGGAGAATGGTGAAGCTGTGTTCCAGCGCATAATCAAGTGCCGCTTCCAACGTGATCTCATCAGGGATCGGCATCGGATCTTCAGCTGCCAGGGCCATCCTACGATCAGAACTGACGGCGCTCGCCGCAGTGGCCGCAGCAAAGAACATTGTAGTTAAAAGATAGATACGTTTCATACTATACTGCTTAAGCTGTAGTTTCAGGAAGGTCGGCAGCCGTGACTGCTTTGACCACGCGGCCTTGGTGCTCGGCCGCGATCAACATATAAATGACAGGCACCACAAAGAGTGTGAATACCGTGCCGATCGCGAGCCCACCGACGAGCACGAGACCAATCGAGTTACGGGCCTCAGCACCGGCACCAGTCACCAAGGTCAGTGGGAAGTGGCCGAAGATGGTCGCCGCGGTGGTCATTAAAATCGGGCGCAGACGTGTCAACGAAGCCTCATGCACCGCTTCTAATTTAGCGAGTCCTTGCCGCTGCAAGGCATTGGCAAACTCGACAATCAAAATGCCGTTTTTGGCAATCAGCCCGACCAGTGTCACTAGCCCAACTTGTGTATAAATGTTGAAGGTGGTCGTCCAACCATCTGTGAAGGACGGCGCTGGCAGCGGCATCTTAAGAAAGGTAAAGACACTCGCGCCAAAGACTGCCAGTGGCACCGATCCGAGCAAAATAATGAATGGGTCGCGGAAGGAATTGAACTGCGCCGCCAACACCAGAAAGATCATCAAGACTGCCAGCGCGAAGGTTTGCATAAACTCCTTATTGCCCCCCTCTTTGCGCAACTGACGAGATTGGCCAGTGTAGTCGTAACCAAAACCGGCAGGTAGAATTTTGTCAGCCTCGGTTTCAAGATAGGCCAACGAAGCATCCAATGTCCCCGTGCCCATGCCGGAAATCTTCACCGAATTGAGCTGCTGAAAGCGGTTCAAGCTGCGTGGCTGCACATGGTTCTCAATGTGAGCAATGGAACTGAGCGGGATCAGCTCACCGCCGGGACCGGAGGTATAAATGTCTGTCAACTGTTCGGGGTTCAGACGGCTCTCGCGCTTAATCTGCGGAATCACCTTATAGCTGCGCCCATCGATACTGAAACGATTTACATAATTACCCCCGATCGCGGCTCCGAGGTCTTGCCCCACTTGCTGCAAGCTCAGGCCCATCGAAGCGATCTTATCACGGTCGAATACAATTTCGGACTGAGGAAGGTCGTAGCGCATATCAATGGTCAAGAACTGGAACTGTCCGCTGGCCATGCCGCGCTTCACTAACTCCTGAGCGTAGCCTAATAATTGCTCGGCATCGTAGGTCGAAGAAATCACAAATTCGATCGGCATGTCGCCCGCACCAGGTAGCGCCGGGGGCGTGAGCATGAAGACGTTGACACCTGTGATTTGCCCCACGCGCGCCATCACATCTTGGTTGACTTCAATCGAAGTGCGCTCGCGTTGCGACCATGGCACCAAGCTCATACCTGCAATACCAAAGGAGGGATTCGAGATTTGGAAAGTGAAGTCATACTCAGGCGTTTCCTTCAAAATATCGAACATCTGCTCGCTGTAGTGCACGGTCTGATCCAAACTATTATTCGAGGGCGGATCAATGACACCAAAGATAAAGCCCTGATCTTCCGTCGGCGCAAGTTCGCGCGGTGACATCAAAAACATCGGAATCGCAGCCAGTGTGAGCACGATCCAGATCGCATACACCCATGGTCGTGAAGACAAGGCCATGCCTAGTAGTTTCGAATACCATGATTTCACTTTCTCGAACTGTCGCGAGATCATACCGGCAAATCCACGCTCACTCTCATTGGGACGCAGAAAACGGGAAGACATCATGGGCGAGAGCGTCAAGGCGACAATCGAAGAGATCACAATCGCACCGCTCAGAGTCATCGCGAACTCCTTAAAATAAGCGCCGGTCAAACCACCCTGCAGCGCAATCGGCATATACACCGCGACCAGCACTAAGGTGGTGGCAATGACTGGGCCGACCAATTCACGCGCGGCCAGCAAGGCGGCTTCTAAGCGCCCTTTACCTTCGGAAAGGTGACGCTCTACGTTTTCAACGATCACAATCGCATCGTCCACCACCAGGCCGACCGAAAGCACGATCGCGAGTAGCGTCAACAAATTGATACTGAAGCCAAACACCTGCATCAAAAAGAAACCGCCGATCAACGAAATCGGAATCGCAATCACAGGCACGGCGACCGCGCGCAACGACCCCAGGAAGAGGAAAATGACCACGACCACAATTACCAGTGTTTCAATCAAAGTGGAATAAACTTCGGACACCGCATCTTCGATGTATTCACTGGAGTCATACGCGATGGCCGCCTGCATGCCTTGAGGCAATTCCTCTTGTATGCGTTTCATTTCGTCACGCACCCCTGCCATCACATCCAGGGTATTGGCATTCGGCAACACCCAGATACCCATGAAGACCGCTTGCTCACCGGAAAAGCGCACGTCTTCGGTATACGTCTCAGAGCCGAGCACCACATCCGCAACATCGCTCAAGCGCACTAGGCCGCCATCTTTCTCAGCAACGACCAATTGCTTGAAATCCTCCGCTGAACTCAGGTTGGTATTGGCTGTCAGGCTGACTGTTAAGTAATGCCCTTTGGTCTGCCCCACCGCGGACAAGTAATTATTTGCAGCAATGGCTTGATTGACCTGAACAGGGCTGATGCCGTAGGCCGCCAAACGATCTGGCTTCAGCCAAATGCGCATGGCAAAATTCTGCGCGCCGAGGATATCGGCGCGTTGCACACCTGGCACCGCACTCAAGCGTGGCTGCACAATGCGAGTCAAGTAGTCCGTCACTTCATTCCGCTCAAGAATGTCGGAACGAAAGCTCAAATAAGCAGCACCGATCTGCGAGTCTGCAGTCTCAATACCCAAGACCGGCACTTCTGCCTCCGGCGGCAAGTCACCGCGCGCTTGGTCGACCTTGGTGCTAATTTCAGAAAGTGCTCTCTTACCATCGTAATTAAGCTTAAGCGTCACCTTGATGGTGGACACACCAAATGAACTGGTGGATTCAATGTAGTCGATTCCGTCCGCAGCCGCAACGGCTCGTTCGATCGGCGTAGTGATGAACCCGCGCACCAGATCGGCATCGGCACCAATGTAAGCGGTCGTAATCGTTACGATCGCGTTCTCATTCTGCGGATATTGGCGAACCGTCAGCTTACTATAGGACTGTAAGCCGGCGATCACGATGACCATACTCACAACAATCGCGAGTATGGGTCGATTGATGTATAGGTCGGTAAAGGATTTGTGCGCACTCATGCTAGTTGAATCAGATTCCAAATTTGTATATGACTAAATTGAGGCCCGCGCCCTAAGCATCGTCCGGTGTCGGATTGAGTTGCGCCTCCGGTGTCGTTCCATCGTTGATCAACACGGGCGCACCAGACATTAACTTCAGCCCGCCCGCAGCGACCACTCGGTCCCCCAGCTCCAAGCCTTCGATCACTTCGATAAAGTCTCCCCGACGCTCACCCAAACGAACAAACTTCTGCAGCGCAATAAAGCCCTCCCCTTCTTCTGCTGGCTCGACCACATAGATCGAGTTGCCGAAGGATGCATAAATCACTGCACTGGCAGGCACCGCCTTGACTGTCCGTGGCGCATCACGTGCGATGCGCACATTGACAAACATACCAGCAGCCAATTGCCCCTGCGGATTTGGCAACGTCGCCTGCACCTCGACCATGCGTGTGGTCGCATCGACCTCTGCGGCGATTGCGGAGACCGCCCCGGCCTTTACTAGATCTGGAAAGGCGTCGGTGTAAGTCTCGACCTCCAAGCCAACTTTAAGATAGGCGAGGTCGCGTTGCGGCAAATAGAAGTTCGCATAGATCGGGTCTGTCGACTGCAGACTCACCACCTGAGCGCCCGGAGTTAGGTATTCCCCGAGATTTACCCGGCGGATGCCGAGGCGCCCCGCAAAGGGTGCGACAATCTTCTTCTTCTCAATGATCGCCTCCAAATTTGCGACGTTGGCCATCGCTTCTTTATACCCTGCGTCGGCGGCATCAAACTCAGCCTGCGAAATCGTTTTGCGTCCCAGCAATTGCTGAGCACGATCCAGACTAATTTTTGCCAAATCTGCAGCAGCACTCGCAGCCGCCAATTGTGCCGCCTCACTGCGTGTGTCCAACTGCAACAGTAGATCTCCTTTGCGCACCGTCTGCCCCGACTCAAAGGCCAAATCAGTCACAAGCCCCGCAGATTCCACCGAAAGCGTCACCCCTTGCACTGGTGCGATCGTGCCGATCGCATTCGACTCAACTGGCCAATCCATACTGCGCACATTTGCAGTCGCAACGGAAGCCGGAGGGGGCTGCATGTTGGGAATCGCTGCCATGATCTCGCCAATCTGAATCGCTTTCAGCCCGACTAAGGCACCGATCACCACAGCAAGGATCACCACAGTGATGCCTGTCTTTATCACGAAAGATTTAAACTTACTTTTTGCCATAACCAATTTTAGATTTTTTCCTTGCTTAAATATTTTTGCCATCGCTTCCATCTTTCGACTCGGCATTGACCAGCTCACTGACTCCACTGGCTAGCTTCTCTAACAACAGCAAGAGTTGCGCCTGCTCCTCACGCTCTAGCACATTCATTAACTTGCTCATCATTTTAAAATGAGGCGGCAAGAATTTATCCAAAAATTCTTGTCCCTGTTCCGTTAAATAAATCGATACTGTGCGCCGATCACTCGTGTCATGCTTGCGACACACAAACCCATCTTTTTCCAAAGAATCGAGCAAACCAGTCACCGATGCGCGAGAGATTTGCGCCAAATCCGCCAACTCTGCGGGTGTCGAAGCCGTGATCCACGAACTGTCTCCCTGAATCTGATCCTTATTCATCAATAAGACCAAAATCATGAAACGCCCGTGCGAAATACCAGATTCAGCGCAATGCGCCAGCTTCTGCTTCCACAATAGATCGTGCGCATGAAAAAACGTGGCCAAAGTATACATCACTTCTGGATCGCAGTTTTCAAACAACTTCGAAACCTCAACAAAGCACTCTAACTTCGGCGGATCTTTAAACATGGTCGGCTCGTTCATTAATATTTTGGAACATCAATTTTTAATTCACGCCCTAATAATTAGGAGCCTAATTAAATTGCAAGACTTTGTTTTAATACATGCGAAAATCCTCCTTCATCCACGTAAATCAACGATTCAAAAAACACCAGCGCCCCTCTGACGCACCCACAGCCACAGCCGTCACACAGGAAGCAACAAAGGTACTTTTCGTATTGTTCCCTGCGCCTTCCCTCTCCAACGTAGCTGGTTTTAGACTTTTCTGACTTTCCAGCTATGCAACCAATCATTCTCCAAGGCCGTCAGGCATTCTCCGATTTCCGTCTCACCGCGCTTAAAAACGCGCTCAACGATGCCATCGCCGCACACGACATCGCCGCCATCGACGCGGTCGAAGTCTACTTCATCGAGTCAGCCCACCCGCTCGACGACCAGACCACGGAGCGCGCCTTCGCCCTGCTCGCAGCCGAACAGCACTTCGCCCGCACCAACGAGGGCGGCTTTTTCGTCACCCCGCGCAAGGGCACCATCTCTCCCTGGTCCTCCAAGGCCACCGACATTTTCCACAACTGCGGCCTCGACGCCATTGCCCGCGTCGAGCGCGGCATCCACTTCATCCTCACCACCGAGGACGGCCTGGTGCTGAGCATGCAAGACCTCGGCTTGGCGCTGCTCGCCCTGCACGACCGTATGACCGAAGCGGTCTACGACGACGTATCCGACTTTTTCAGCCACTTCGAGCCCGCCCCCTTCCGCACCGTGCCTCTAATGGCCGAGGGCCCCGACGCTTTCTACAAGGCCAACATCGACTGGGGCCTCGCCATGTCGCCCGACGAGATCGACTACTTGGTCAAGGCCTACCAGAAAATGGAGCGCGACCCCACGGATGCCGAGCTGGTCATGTTCTCGCAGGTCAACTCCGAGCACTGCCGCCACAAGATTTTCAACGCCGACTGGATCGTCGACGGCGAGAAGAGCGAACTGTCACTCTTCAGCATGATCCGCAACACCCACAAGCTAAACCCCGAAGGCACGCTCTCCGCCTACGCCGATAACTGTGGCGTCATCCCCGGCGCCCCCGCCGACTGGTGGGAAGTCAACCAGCGGGACGGCAGCTTCGCCTACCAAAAGACTCCCAGCCAGCTGGACATTCTTTGCAAAGTCGAAACCCACAATCACCCCACCGCCATCTCCCCCTTCCCGGGTGCCGCGACCGGCGTGGGCGGTGAAATCCGCGACGAAGGTGCCACCGGTATCGGCGGCCGCCCCAAGGCAGGCATCTCTGCCTTTATGGTCTCCAATCTGGAAGTGCCCGGCTACAAGCAGCCTTGGGAAAAGCACATCGCCGAGCACCCGAGCCGCATGGCCTCGCCCATGGACATCATGCTCGAAGGCCCGATCGGTGGCGCAGCCTTTGGTAATGAGTTTGGCCGTCCACAACTCTGCGGCATGTTCCGCACCCTCCAGCTGGAGCACAACGGCCAACACCGCGGCTACCACAAGCCCATCATGGTCGCCGGCGGCATGGGCAACATGAAGCGTGAGCACGTCGATAAAAAGCCGATCCCTCCCACAGCTCTCATTCTTCAACTCGGTGGCCCGGCCATGAAGATCGGTCTCGGCGGCGGCGCAGCCTCCTCCATCGGAGCCGGCTCCCAATCCGAAGCCCTCGACTTTGACTCCGTCCAGCGCGGCAACCCGGAAATGGAACGCCGCTGCCAACAAGTAATCGACGGCTGCATCGCCCTCGGCGCGGACAATCCCATGCTGTCCATTCACGACATCGGTGCCGGCGGACTTTCCAACGGCCTGCCCGAGCTGGTCGAAGCCACCGGTGGACGCTTCCACCTGCGCAACATTCACAACGAAGACTCCTCCATGTCGCCCATGGAGATCTGGTGCAACGAATCCCAAGAGCGCTACGTCATGGCCGTCATGCCCGACCGCATCGAAGCCTTCAAGGCACTCTGCGAGCGCGAACGCTGCCCCGTCGCCATCGTCGGTGAAGCCACCAACGACGGACAACTGGTGCTGGAAGACTCCCACTTTGAAAACAACCCGATCGACATGGACATGAGCGTCCTGCTCGGTAAAACACCCAAGATGCTCAAAGACGTCACCCGCCTGGTCGAAGACCACGCCGAGCTCGACGTATCCGAAATTCAATTACCCGAAGCCATCGACCGCGTGCTGCGCTTCCCTGCCGTCGCCAATAAGAGCTTCCTCATCACCATCGCCGACCGCAGCATCACCGGCATGGTCGCCCGCGATCAAATGGTCGGCCCCTGGCAAACACCCGTCGCTGACGTCGCCGTCACCGCCACCAGCATGGACAGCACCACCGGCGAAGCCATGGCCATGGGCGAACGCACACCCATTGCCATCCTCAACGCCGCCGCCTCCGGCCGCATTGCCATCGGCGAGTGCTTGACCAACATCGCCTCCGCCTACGTCGGCAAAATCGGCAACATCAAACTCTCCGCCAACTGGATGGTCGCCGCCGGCGAGCCCGGCGAAGACGCCAACCTGTACGACACCGTCAAAACCGTCGGCATGGAAATCTGCCCCGCCCTCGGCATCTGCATCCCCGTCGGTAAAGACTCCATGTCCATGCGCACCAGCTGGAAAGACAGCTCCGGCCAAGACCACAAACAAGTCTCCCCGCTCAGCCTCATGGTATCCGGATTTTCCAGCGTCGAGGACGTGCGCAAGACCGCCACACCCGACCTCAAGTCCAATGACAGCGCCCTGATGCTAATCGATCTCGGTGCCGGCAAAAACCGCCTCGGCGGCAGCACCCTCGCTCAAGTTTACAATCAAATCGGCAACAGCTGCCCCGACCTCGACGATCCCGAAAAATTCGTCGGCTTCTTCAATGCCATCCAAGAATTGCTCAAAGAAGGCCTCATTCTCTCCTATCACGACCGCGGCGACGGCGGCTTATTGGCGACCCTAGCCGAAATGGCCATCGCCGGCCGCAAAGGCATAAACGTCATCCTCGACAAGCTCGTGGAAGCTCAGTGGGAAGTAGAAAGTGGAAAGTGGGAAGACTCAAAGGAACTCTTCACTCCCCACTCCATACTCTCCACTCTCTTCGCAGAAGAGTTAGGTGCCGTCATCGAGCTAGACAAATCCAAGCTCGCCGCCGTCATGACCATCCTCGCCAAGCACGGCGTCAGCGACATCACGCACCTAATCGGCAACACGACTGCAGAACCAACTGTAAACATAGAACTAGAAAACCGAAAACTGTTTAGCGAAACCATCACCACGCTCAACCGCGCCTGGTCCGAGTTAAGCTTCCGCATGCAAGCCCAGCGCGACAACCCCGCCTGCGCCCGCGAAGAATACGACGCCCTCCTACAAGAGAACGCAGGAATCCTGATCAAGCCCACCTTCGACCCCGACGCCGAAAACGTAGGGGCGCGACTTGTCACGCCCGCATCAGAGTCAGCCGCGCCAGAGTCGACTTTCATCCCAGGTCCCGCATCCGCCATCATTAATCACTCATCCGCCATCTCTAAAAATCGACCTAAGGTCGCCATTTTCAGAGAACAAGGCATCAACGGCCAAAACGAGATGGCCTTCGCCTTCGACAAAGCTGGTTTCCAAAGCGTCGACGTCCACATGACCGATCTGCTCAGCGGCAAGGTCGACCTGAAAGACTTCGCCGGCCTCGTCGCCTGTGGCGGCTTCTCTTACGGCGACGTCCTAGGCGCCGGTTCCGGCTGGGCCAAGAGCGTTCTCTACAACCAAAAGTTGAAAGACATGTTCCAAGCCTTCTTCGAGCGCGAAGACAGCTTCACCCTCGGCGTGTGTAATGGCTGCCAAATGATCTCCCAGCTAAAGGAAATCATCCCCGGCGCCGAGCACTGGCCACAATTCAAGCGCAACCGCTCCGAGCAATTCGAAGCCCGCTACAGCAACGTCGAGATCATGGAGAGCCCCAGCATCTTCTTCAAAGGCATGGCAGGCAGCCTCCTGCCCATCCCGGTCGCCCACGGCGAAGGCCGCGCCGACTTCTCCGCCACCGGCGACTTCGAGCAGTGCCTCACAGGCGACCTCATCAGCATGCGCTACATCGACGGCCAAGGCGAACCCACCGAGCAGTATCCCGCCAACCCCAACGGCAGCCCGGCAGGCACCACCGCCTTCACCACCACCGACGGCCGCGCCACCATCATGATGCCACACCCCGAGCGCTGCTTCCGCAGCGTTCAGATGAGCTACCGCCCAGCCGATCAATTCACCGGCGAAGCCGGCCCTTGGCTCAAGATGTTTCAAAACGCGCGCCGCTTCGCAGCGGAAGTTTGATCGGTCCGATCCGTCCGATCTGACCGATCTCTAACCATCCGACCGATCCGACCGATCCGACCGATCCTCCCCCCCAAAACAACACCCCCAAAACCAAAAAAACAAAATGCCCGACGCCCCCGCAGACCGCCAGCCAGCGAAACGCCGCTTGCGGCCCAGCGGGGGCTATCGGAAACTGCGTAGCTTTCAAACCACAACGCTCATCTACGACGGCACCGTCAGCTTTTGCCGGCGCTTCGTGAGCGGCTACAGTCGCACCCAAGACCAAATGATCCAGGCCGCCCGCAGCGGACGGCAAAACATCGCCGAAGGCAACCGCGCTGGCGCCGTGAGCACCAAGTCCGAGCTCAAGCTCACCAACGTCGCCCGCGCCAGTCTCGAAGAGCTGCTGCTCGATTTCGAAGACTACCTACGCCAAAACGAGCTGCCCCTCTGGGATCCCAACGGCAGTCAGGCCAAACAAGTGCGCGAGCTCGGCAGTCACATTCGCAAAGCTCCCGAAAACTCCCCCCTGCACGATCCCCAAGACGCTGGCGACCGCGCTCGCGCCAAGCTCTACGCCCCCGTGCTCCAGCACGAAGACCCCGCCGTGATCGCCAACAGCCTAATCTGCTTGATTCATCAAGCCAACTACCTGCTCGACCAGCAGCTGATTAGCCAAGAGCAAAACTTCATCGAAGGCGGCGGCTTCTCCGAACAACTCGCCAGCGCCCGCATCGCCGAAAGGCGTAAAAAGGATCGGTCCGATCGGACAGATCAGACTGACTTGTCCCGGCGTAGCTCAACGAAGACGGATCCGACCCAGCAGATCCCCAAATGCCCAATCTGCGGCGAGCTCATGGCCCTCCGCACCGCCCGCCAGGGCAAAAACGAAGGCCACCAATTCTGGGGCTGCACCCAATACCCCGACTGCAAAGGCACCGCACCCGTATAAAGTGATCCGTCCGATCCGATCAACCTGTCCCGGCGTAGCTCAGCGAAGCCGGATCCGACCACACCCATGTTCCGTCTAAGCAACATGCGTCCACTTTACGCAAAAACTTGCGAATCTCCCTAACGTTGACAGGTTAGCTAGAAGAACCAAAGTTTAGGGCAAAAAGAAACCCCGGCTCCGAGCACCGTCGCGAAGGACGGGAGAAGGATTTCCGAGGTGAACGCTCATCAAAGTAGAGAACCGCCGATAAAAATCAAGCATGAACTCCAGCGGCTACGATCAGATCAGTCCAGAACTCGCCCCAGAGCGACTCGGAGCATACGGCACAGACAGCGACCAGCCCCAACTGATACTAGCCCGCTATCTGTTGAACATGGCGCTTTGCGAGTCACTCTATTCACCATTACAAATGGCAGAGATCGGCCAACAACACTCCGAAATCCTCGAAGCCATCCATTGGATCAGTCCAAAACTCGCCGAATTATCAAAAACACTCGACCGTTACACACAAACGCGACAAGCTGGCCTCAAACCATGGATCGATCAAATAAATCGCTAAATTTACAGCCACATTTAATCACGACTCCACGACCAATTGCAAAAGTAACGATATGCCCCCTTTTCGCTGCCCAAACTTCTTCGGTGAAACCGAAGGAAACACTCGACCGTTACACGCAGACGCCACAAGCTGCCCTCAAACCATGAATCGCCCCACCAACTCGTCAATTTCACTGCCCGCGACCTTGCTGCGCCACGAGCAATTGCAAAGATAACGACATGCCCCCGTTTCAGCCCTTTAAACAAGAATTAAGTCTAAGTCAGTAAAGCATAATAAAAGACGATGAATAATAATGAAATTGCTAGTATTATAGATAAATTCACGTCTCAAGGAAATAGTGTGCTATTTGCTGGAGCGGGCGTTGGTTGCCGAATTGGGTTACCCACTTGGGGAGAATTCATTAAACACCTCGCGTTAACTTGTGAAAACAATAACGAACCAGAAGAGGCAGCCTTAATCAGGAAGCGTTTAAATGACGGAAAATATCTTGAGGCAGCAACTATTTTCAAAACATGCACCAGCATCCCAGTAACATTGCGATATAAGGCACTTACTGAACTGTTTAAAAAGGATTCTAGTGAAATCAATAAACTACAAGCCCTTAGCCTGCTTCCATTTTCGGGAATTGTAACAACAAACTATGATCGAAGCTTACTTAACTCCCACGCGATAGAACACCAAAAAGCACCGCTTACAATCGAGTTAGATGACCCGACATTAAGAAATGCGGAACTCTTAAATGAATTTTTCATTGCCAGAATACATGGAAGAATTGAAGCCCCCCAGAATATGGTCGTAGACGTAAATGACTACGACAAATTAAAGAAAAATGACGCTTACAATGATTTCCTAACATCACTATTCAGGACTCGACCAATTATGTTCATCGGGTTCTCTTTCATTGATCCTGCAATAAATATAATATTGGACGTCCTAAAGGAGGCCTTCTACCCGAACTTCCCAGAACTTCATACCGCGTTAATCCCAACGGGGGACACCACAGGCTTAAAAGCTCGCCTGACTGACATCAATATTCAAGTAATTGAATATGAAGCAGACCCAGAGCATAAAAATCTATGGCGGTCTATAAGAATTGCATGCGATTCTCCAATAAAGTCTCAAAAAGAAACACCACCAGAGGAATCAACCCCAGACAGCAGTTTCGATAAAAATATCCATAAAGCACTATCCTTTACGTATGCATGCAGCCAAACGATTAGGCAGAAAAAACGACCGGCAATGCAGTTAGCACATGATGGTCTAGTTATTTCATTATTTTGCGACACGAAAGGAACTGCAACAAAAGATCAGATAGTAAATGAAATCCGTAATGCGTTAAAAATCTCAATTGATGATTCTGCCGATATTTTTGAATCTACAGCTGAAAGGCTAATGCGTAATGAAATCCTCCATACAACAGGAGATGGTATTTGGAAATTATTAAAAGACTTCGACAATCCATTACTAGATAGATTAATCGAACTATCAGACGCCACAAAGAGCCGCGCGTATGTGTTAGACAGCAAAAACGCTGGAGATATTAAAAAATACGACTTAACCGCATTATGGGAGAAAATATTCCTAGAGAGAACATGGCAAATTGCTCCACAGTATGCAGGATCAATCACTTCCAAAACTGTAGATCTAGACGATTTCATCAACAAACTGGTGATAGGAAATAAGAACTTAGCAGCCAAAGTAAAACCATCCATCACTCTCGCAATTCTAAGCATTTTAAGAAACCCCGAACCGTCCGAGGTAAGTTGCCTATCAGAGATATCGAGAGCTGCCCTAACAGTTCAAATGGCATTTTCATCTCCACGTGCTTCAATAAGGCCCGAACAAACCCTACCTAATATCATCTATTTCGACTCGAGTTTCCTTTTACCTGCAATTGTAAAAGGACATCCGTTACACAAGGGTTACATAGATGCCCTACGCCGCCTACTTAAAGCCACAATTGTCGTAGGAGGGAATTGCTCTCTAAGGTTCTGTAGTGTATTTATTGAGGAAATACTGATCCACAAAAAAAACTCAAAGTCACTTGTAAGTGAGTTAGGTCTTGAAAACAGCAAAAAGCTAAAAGAACACATACTTATGTATGGAGCAGAAAACACTAATGTTTTCATCGCAGCTTACGCTAGCAAGTTAAGAAGCAACGACAAACCCATTAAATTTGCTGAATTCGTCAATACCGTCGCACCATACAACAATGAGCAAGAATTATCAGACTACCTAAAAAAGGACTACTTAATACAGACGGACAATACATCTTTCGAAACTAAAAATAACACCGCTTACAATCACGTCTATACACATCTGGTCGATGGCTATAGCAACGATACAACAAGACTTGCCTCCTCAAAAAAACACATATTAATTGAGCACGAAGCAGTTCAACTGACTAAACTTTTTGTAGACTTGAAAGCGAAGAAACGTGCTATATTTATTACCGCTGACCGCAAACTCACGTCTGCAATTAGATCGTCCACATATATTGAAAATCTATTTGGCCATATAGTATCACCACTTGGTTTTATTGGGCTAATAGATGTCTTGATTGGACTAGAACCAAATTCAGAAATGATCACTAGGCTTATTTGGGGTTCAAATTATAGCAGCACAGATAAACAAATCAGAGACTACTTAGTCTCCATTACAATTGATAAATATGACGGAGCAATGCTTCGTGCGATGCCTGAAGTCTTAGATGATTTAATACGAGACGAACAAAAAGAAATCAATAACATGTCGCAATTTGCATCAAGCGGCAGACATCTGTCTAGCGCACTTGAACTTGAAAAGCACATGGACCGGCTAGAGGAAAAATACTTCCAAAATATGCAAGAGTGGATGGAAAAGCACCCAACGGAGTAATAGGTAGCAAAAAAGGGGTCATGTCATTAGGGGCTGTTGCCCAAATGTGTCTAATTCTAGAGATTTTTAGGTATCGTAATTCAGGTCGCAGGAATGAAGTGGAAGTCTCGTTCCTTTGCGAAAAAGCTTTTGAGTGGCGATTCCAACCACGAATAGCGTCCAAAACGTGCTATGGAAAAAATGGGGTCATGTCAGAATGTCACGGACTTAAGCGGCATAATTGAGTATAAAAGCTCAAATAAAAAGCTGACGTAAAGGCCGTTGGCAGGTAGCGTTTTTGTATGCAAAAACTAGA
>NZ_JARXHW010000054.1:0-28552 GCF_031127805.1 Thalassobacterium maritimum
ATGCGCCGTTGTAGGATCAGTGACACTCAAACCACATCAGAGTCAGCCGCTCACACGTAAGCCGGCTACGCCGGAGACCGCTTATCACCGCTGATGACACGCTTATAAATAGAATGCTGTGGTAGGATCCATGCGGCGTGTAAGATTAGCGGTCCATAAGCGGTCATAAGCGGTTAAAAAAATGCGCCGTGGTAGGATCAGTGACACTCAAACCACATCAGAGTCAGCCGCTCACACGTAAGCCGTCTGCGCTGGCAACCGCTTATCACCGCTGATAACACGCTTATAAAAGAATGCTGAGGTAGAATCCATGCGGCGTGTAAGATTAGCGGTCCATTAGCGGTCATCAGCGGTTAAAAAAATGCGCCGTGGTAGGATCAGTGACACTCAAACCACATCAGAGTCAGCCGATCATACGCAGGCCGGCTGCCCCGGAGACCGCTTATCACCGCTGATAACACGCTTATAAATAGAATGCTGAGGTGGATCCATGCGCCGTGTTAGATTAGCGGTCCATTAGCGGTGATAAGCGGTTAAAAAAATGCGCCGTGGTAGGATCAGTGACACTCAAACCACATCAGAGTCAGCCGCTCACACGTAAGCCGGCTGCGCCGGAAACCGCTTATCACCGCTGATAACACGCTTATAAATAGAATGCTGAGGTGGGTCCATGCGCCGTGTTAGATTAGCGGTCCATTAGCGGTCATCAGCGGTTAAAAAATTGCGCCGTTGTAGGATCAGTGACACTCAAACCACATCAGAGTCAGCCGCTCACACGTAAGCCGGCTGCGCCGGAAACCGCTTATCGCCGCTGATACACGCTTATAAATAGAATGCTGAGGTGGATCCATGCGCCGTGTTAGATCCAGGCAGCGTGAAAGGTCCACGCTTAACGAAAATTCACGTAAATTAACGGTTCAGCTAGTTTCTTTTGCGCTCAGCGCTGGCCCATCACGGTGTCTGTAAACTGCTGCACCAACTCTTCACGCTTGAATTGATTCGCCACCACTTTACGCGCTCGCATGCCCATAGCGTTCCAGTCCTCCTCGCTGAGATCCGCCGCTTCCTGCAGTGCTCTGACCGCTCCCGCGACATCTCCATGTGCGACCGACCAACCGACCGGATGCTCGCTTAAGATGTCATTCAAATAACTCTCTTTCGGTCCTAAGGTCAGGACCGGCCGCGCCATCGCCAAGGCGCCATACACCTTGCAGGGGTGCACAATTCCGCCCATGTTGTCGCCCAAGGAAACCAAATGCAGGTCCGCCGCAGAGAGCGAATAGCGGATCACTTCTAAAGGCTGGTAAGGTAAAGAAACCACCGCGGGGCGCGCGACTCCTTCAGCCAGTTGCCCCCACTTCGCGATACGCTCATCCACTTCGGCCTTGCCCTTGCCACCTCCGATGAAGGCAAACACAAAACGGGGGTCCCCCGCCAGCTGCTCGGCAGCATCCAAGATCGTGCCTAAGGGGTGTACCCAACTGTGATTCCCACTGAACATTACCACAAATTTATCGTCCCAGCCCTGTGCTTGCCGAAATGAATTGTCCGTATGCGCCAGCGCTTCCGCATGCTGGCCCATCGGCCAAGGCGGGATCACCTCAATCCGCGGCTGCGCGGCTTTGCCTGCCAGCTTCACTCGTAAGCGCTCCGCCATGAAGCGGTCCAAGGCGATCACTGAGTTCGCACGATTCAGAATACGACGATTCAACCAATCCATCGCTTTCACCAAGGGGTGCCCAGGCTTAAAAACCTCCAAGGCCACCGCTTGGTCCGGGTTCAAATCCATGACCCAATAGTGCACCTTCACCGATGGACGCAGCCAACCAATCAAGACCGCCACAATGCCACACATGGGCGGTGAGGTTGAAACCAGTAGATCCGTCAAGCCGCGCTGGAAGAGCCCGCGCAGGATACACTGCAGTAAAAAAGAGAGCTGACCGAAGATGCGCACCGGCATGCTCGCCTTGCCAAAAGAAGATGCAGGTAAGCGCCGCACTTGCACGCCCGAGCGATCCTCCCGCGGCTCAAACTGCTGATCCGGATCGTCGTAACCACGATTCGCAGTCAGAATCGTGACCTGCGCGCCCTGCGCACGCAACGCTTGTGCCGCTTCGTCGAAATATTGCCCCACCGCGGCCGGATCCGGAGGAAAGACTTGAGAAATAATTAAAAACTTCTTTGGCATCGATAAGGTTTGCTAAAATATGTTTTGGCGCGGGCGTTTCTTTAGCCACATAATTTCACTTAATCACGCCTTAAAATAAAAATCATGTGATCGCTGGGAGCGGTCGCTTCAGCAACCGGCGTCAGATCAAGTCCCTCCCCCGAGCACCAGCCCTCTCCGAAACCACCCAAACTAGCTGAGAAGACGACCGACGACGAAAAGAATGCCGCGTTAGCAGAGTCAACCGCTCACACGTAGGCCGGCTGCGCCGGAAACCGCTTATCACCGCTGATGACACGCTTATAAAAGAATGCTGAGGTGGATCCATGCGACGTGTAAGATTAGCGGTCCATTAGCGGTGATAAGCGGTTAAAAAAATGCGCCGTGGTAGGATCAGTGACACTCAAAGCACATCAGAGTCAGCCGCTCACACGTAAGCCGGCTACGCCGGAGACCGCTTATCACCGCTGATGACACGCTTATAAATAGAATGCTGAGGTAGGATCCATGCGGCGTGTAAGATTAGCGGTCCATAAGCGGTCATAAGCGATTAAAAAAATGCGCCGTTGTAGGATCAGTGACACTCAAACCACATCAGAGTCAGCCGCTCATACGCAGGCCGGCTGCGCCGGAGACCGCTTATCACCGCTGATGACACGCTTATAAAAGAATGTTGAGGTGGATCTATGCGCCGTGTAAGATTAGCGGTCCATTAGCGGTGATAAGCGGTTAAAAAATTGCGCCGTGGTAGGATCAGTGACACTCAAACCACATCAGAGTCAGCCGCTCACACGTAGGCCGGCTACGCCGGAGACCGCTTATAACCGCTGATGACACGCTTATAAATGAATGCTGTGGTAGGATCCTTGCGGCGTGTAAGATTAGCGGTCCATAAGCGGTCATAAGCGGTCATAAGCGGTTAAAAATGCGTCGTTGTAAGCCCCCATCAAAGTTAAGCGCTCATATTTAATAACGATAATTCGCCCTTTCTTCTTAGCTAAAGTGCGCCTATACTTCCGTCTACTTTTTGCATTATGATGGATCCTCAGATACACACCGGCGACCTACTACTCTGCTCCGGCAGTGGCTGGTTTTCGAAAATGATACAGGCCGCGACGGCGAGCCGCTGGAGTCATGTGGCCTTGGTGTTACGACTGGATGCATTTGACCGGATCATGCTGCTCGAAAGTGTCGAACCGATTGGTGTTCGCACCGTGCCTCTCAAACAATATCTCGAAAATTACGACCAAAAGGGAAACCGCTATCCCGGCGAGATGCAAATCATGCGGCACCGCGACTTCGAGGCTCGAGTGCATCAGGATCGCTTGGCAACGCTTGGACGCTTTGCGGTGGATCGTTTTGGCTACCCATACGATGGACAACAAATCGCCGAAATCGCCGCACGTATCACTTTAAACCGCATGGCACCCGACATCATGGACCAATTTCCTCCGCCCCTACAAACAGACGCGCCCCAGGCATATATCTGTTCTGAATACGTGGCCGCGTGCTACGCACAGATCGGGCTAAAAATCCCAGCCGGCACCTTCGGCTTCACCGCACCTGCGGACTTCGCCCAACACGAAGCAATCGATTTAATAAAGACCCTTTAGTCCGCTCCCCCAAAAGTAGCGGGGCTCTTTAGACCCCGTTCCCGCATGAGCGGCCCGACACTCCAAACTGCGTAAAACCGAGCCTAAAGGACTCGGCTACCACAAAGCGCCCGCTCCCCCAAAGTAGCGGGGCTCTTTAGACCCCGTTCCCGCATGAGCAGCCCGACACTCCAAGCAGCGCAGAACCGAGCCTAAAGGACTCGGCTACCACAAAGCGCCCGCTCCCCCAAAGTAGCGGGGCTCTTTAGACCCCGCCCCCACATGAGCAGCCAGACACTCCAAGCTGCGTAAAACCGAGCCTAAAGGACTCGGCTACTTCTAAGCGAGCGCTCGACAAGCTAGTTTTCGCTCACTAGATACTTTTAAGTGGCGATCCCTCAACCAATGCACTTTTTATACACATCGACTCCAATGCAGATTTGGATTGTAAATCCTTTCGATCAACTTCCTAACGAAACAGATGTACCACGCAGGTATTGGCCAATCGCACGCATGCTAGTTCAACAAGGACACAAAGTCATTTGGTGGTCTTCCGATTTCTCACACCTGACCAAGTCCAAGCGCAAGCCCTGCCCCGATACCGATGGCTTCTCAGTGCGACTCATCGAAACTCCGCCCTATGCAAAAAACATCAGCTTCGCGCGCCTCAAGAATCACCGCCAATTCGCTCAAGGCTTCTACCAAGAAGCCATGAGCGGCCTAGAGAACGGCGAACTCAAAGCGCCCAATCGTATCGTCGTCTCCCTCCCCCCACTCGGCGTGGCCGAACAAGCCTTTCGAATTCGCGACGCTGTCAACAGAAAGGCAAAAGACAGGGGACAAAGGTCAGAGCTCAACCAACGAGCCCCCATCACGCATCAGTCATCATCCATCCGCCATCAAGCATCGCAGGCGCAGCCTGCCTGCCAAGTCATTGTGGACATCAAAGATGCTTGGCCAGAGACATTCTATCGAGCGATCCCAAAGCCCTTACGACAAGCCCTCGGTCCGATACTACTGAAGCCCATGCACCGCAGCGCACGCCGGGCCTATCAAGGTGCCGACAAGATCAGCGCCGTCGGCCAAAGCTATCTCGATCTGGCCAAGCAGTATTTAAAACGTAGTCGGGTTCCTTTAGCGCCCGATGCCACCAGCATCACAGCCAAGCCACTACACCTATGCTACCACGGTACCGACTTGGAGCGCTTTAGTGCAGGGCGCGCAATAGAAAGTGGAAAGTGGAAAGTGGAAAGCAAGGTAACTCCTAACTCCAAACTTTCCACTCTCCACTGCGTCGAAAACGGCCCCGAATCAGCGACAAAGCCACAGCCTCCACTGCAAGCAGTATACCTAGGCTCAATGAGTTCCGGCTACGACCTAGAAACTATTATAGAGGTCGCGGAACGCTGGAAAAAAGAAGGCCTATTTCCATTTCAAATTCACTTTGCTGGTGATGGCCCAAAACGTTCCACACTTGAGGCACGATGCAAAGAAACTGACAGTCAAATATTGAATCAAAACTCTCTATATCACAAAACAAGCGAACGAGTTATATTCCACGGCTACATAGGGAAAGATGCTGTCACTAAACTCTTACTACAATCAGACTTAGCATTAGTCCCCAATCGCCCGGCAAGTTGGGTCGCTTGCCCTGCAAAAATATGTGAATTAACCGCCGCCGGACTCCCTATACTAAGCTGTCTTGGAGGTGAACTCAAACAACTGCTAGATACTTGGAACGCAGGCTCTAATTACAACGAAGGCAATGCCGAATCACTCGACATTGCCCTTAAAGAATATGCCGATAATCGAAGACTTTTAAAGGGACAAGGAGACAATGCAAAAAAGATGGCAAGAGCATTATTCGACCGTAATCAAACCTACTACAAGCTCACACAGTTTATACTGAAAGAAGAACTCACACTCACTTAAACATCATATTCCCCAAAAGAATAACCCTAAGCATCCGCGGCGATGATCTTCAATCGAATCTGGTAGAAATACACCGCTTTTAGCAATGAGAAGTGCAAACCAACTGATCCATCCAAAAAACCTTTTTTACAAAAGTAACTAACGATGAAGTAAGCTGGAGCAAACCACCATTTTGATAGATTCTTATATTTTTTCTTCTGACGTTCAGTTAACGCAGCCCACTCGCCTGAAGACTTAGGACAATCATCCCGGCCAACTAGTCGCTTGTAACGTGCCGCCTCCCACGATGAATACTCATTGTGCTTTGCTATATAGTGTTTCAATCCTCGAAAATCATTATGCTCGATTGAGGCTCTAATTTCACCAATAGAGCCCTCAAGCACAGGATGCTCATGTACCTCCATGTCAAGATGGCTCCAATTATCTTCATCGATTCTCTCATACTCACCCGCATCGACACGAAACAGAGCAAGTTTACGAAACGGATCACCACCTCGTAATTTCTTACCCATAAAATGATTTTCGAAATTAAGCCAAAACCCCACATGTTCCGTATTCAAAAGAGTCGATTTTAGCTCTTTGATAAAATCAGCAGAAACGAACTCGTCCGCATCGAGGAACAACACCCATTCAGTTGTGAATGAGTAATTTCTTAAAGTCCAATTTCGCTTCTTAGGAAATTGCCCATCCCAACTAAAATCAAGAACTTCTGCACCCGCAGCTAGCGCCACTCCACGCGTATCATCCGAGCTCATGGAATCTACGACAACAATGGGGCCGATATCGCGAGCTGCAGCAATACAAGCAGACAAATTCTTTGCCTCATTCTTAACGGGAATTACAACTGTAATATGACTCATACTTAACGTTCTTTAATAAATTTAGCAGGGTTGCCGCCCACAATTTGAGCAATACCCACATCCTTAACAACAACTGAGGCAGCAGCAACAATCGCATGATCACCAACATTGACACCAGGTCCAATAAAAACATCTGCACAAATCCAAGAGTCACTACCTATAACAATCGACGGCGTCAACAAACGCATGGCAGGATCTTTATAATCATGCGTGCCTGCACACAGGTGGACGCGTTGCGAGACAGTTGCACGCTCTCCAATAGTGATTGCCCCTAAGTTATAGATCAACGCCCACTCTCCGATCGACGAATGATCGCCGATGGTCAAGTTCCAGGGATAATATATTAAAGATGACGAATAAATATTAACATTCTGACCTACAGTTGCCCCAAAAAGTCGTAATATAGAGCGCCTCAGCCCAAAGCATGGCCGCGGGGTCCATCTGAAAACAAACTTCCCGAAGCCCCAAAGTATCCGGGCCAGCATGACACGCTTCGTATATTTAGACGCCTCTCGATTTTCTTTAATGTTTAATTCCACAAGTAAAACTTACGACAACAATCACTCTAGTAAATCGTAAATCGACTGGGCAACCACCTTAGCTCCCTCGACGCTGGGGTGCTTACCATCTTGGATAAACCAGCCAAGCGTATTTCCCTCGGAATCATACTTATAAGAATCGAATTCACCAAAGATCTCCGTTAAGTCAATAAATGCGGCACCACTCAGATTAGCTACATAATAAGAGACATCTCGATAATCCAACATTGAGTAATTTCTAAGCAAATCGTATGCGTTAACTGCTGGCACCATACAAATAATATCCGCGGATGGAGCAGCTTCATGTGTGCGCTCAATCAAGCCTTTCATTCTCAAATGAAACTGATATGGCGTGTGAGCTGAATGATTCGAAATTTGCTCACTCGTCCCAAGCAACATAATAACGAGATCAGGCTCCAGAGATTCAAAAGCAGGCTCGTACACTCCAGGAAGTACATTCGAAAGGAAAGTATATGCCGTCGCCCCCGACTTGCCGCACTTATTGACTACCACACCAGTATCATTTCTGAAATATGCTCCCATTAAGATGACCCCTTCGCTGCCGGCATCAGCAAGCTCAATATCAATATCTCCAGTAACACCCGAAATACCTATAATCTCCACAGTCCGATATTCGCCAACACCATCGGTTTCAACCAGATGCCAATCTCCCCCTGCCACTCGATACTTAAAATCTCCGCCTCCCGGATGCACATAATAGTGAATTTCACCATAGTCATGCGCTACTTTCAAATCCAGCGTGATCGATTCACCCTGCTCACTGCTATAGATATGACTCCCTGCAAGACTGCACGCCTTAGAATATTCAGTATGCCATCCAGTTGTTTTATTACCAGAAATTTGCCTACTGTCGGCACCTAAATCCATGTGTTTGTCATATGTCCGATACCAACCAAAATTCACATAGCCCACGCCTCCGTCTTCGTAAAGATCCTGCTGGAAGAGATCGCGCAATGGTTCAGTGAGTCGCTCGGAACCATGAACCCAGCTATCTCCGATCACGACAACGTTTAATCGATCAATTTCTCCCGCGAGATACTGCTGCTTTCGCTCTTTCCAATGACTAAGCGTGCTGGCTGTATCTTGTGTAGCAGTCAATCGCATGAAGCTGCGATGCTTCTTTAGATCCGGAAAAGGGGACAGCTCAAATCGAACAAGCCCATCCGTAGGATCGTCATTCAACAGTTTAGAAAAAAATTGATCACTTGGCCCCCAGTAATTGAGATCCGAAGAGCACTCTAACTCAGAATCGACATTGCCAGTCAGTATCCGCTGTCGAATAACAAGCGAAGGCTCCACACTAGAACGTTTCATCTCGATGACTGGCTCGCCCTGATTGGCCGACAAGAAATCTACGCCACTAACAAACGAGAGCTCTTTACTGAGATGACTCCTCGTGACACCAAGCTCCTCAACAGAGGCTTCGGATTGTAAGCCATCGCGCTCAAGAACTACATTCAGCGCTTCTCCAAACAATATCCCCAAATCAAAACTCCCCTGAGTGTCGTAATGGTTATCAGTATTCTGAAATCTGCGCTGACAAAAATCAGTATTCAACCACCAACAATTTTGCATACCATTAGCCACTTCCATTTGTGCCCGGCGTACATCAAACCACTCAAGCTGCTCCGTCTCAGTAAATGTCTCTAAGCCTGAATGAATCCTTCCAAGTAGAATCGGTAACTCAGAATCACCCACCTCGGCTCTAATAGCACTTAACAGTTCGGCTAAATTAGCTTTATAATGCCTCGAATATCCATTCAGTGCATCAGACTTTCCCTGCATCCAAACCAAGCCCACCACGTCAATAGAATCACTGACACTGGCCATATCTTGTAAACTGTCCCGATAAAATGCTTTCCACTTATCAAATAATCCATATCGCAACCGCTCATCCGGACCAAGGTGAGGGGCCCAATGCTCCGCGATAGACGTTCCGCCTACCGCATATTTAAGTATCATCAAATCGGAATCATCATGCTGCAATACGGAGCTCAATCCAAGTTCCGGCCCAAACTTAGCTTCCGGCACCCATATTTGAGCGGTGTCGCTCTCCAGCAATCGCCCTAAACCTTCCTCATAAAAACGAATATAATCGATCGAGACAGTAGCTTTCATCTCATCGCTTAGCTCAGCCCAAGTACCAGCCCCAACGGCATTACTTTGTCCCATCACCAGCACCACACGCAGAGGCTTATCACTAGCTAAATGCGGTTGTTTCAAATATACCTCCCAGGCCAGTTCCTGTAACAGTTTAGCCTTATCAGCATCCAAAGGGTCGATCGCCTCCACCCCTGATCCAAAAGCACTCGGCACGCCTGGAACTGAAATACCTGCTGGAGATGTTTCAAACATCGCGGCATATAAACTATTACTAATTAGCCATCTTCCCCATGATAAGCTCATATGCAAAGAGTCACGATAAAAATCATCAATTTGATCAAAGCTGATTTCATCATTAACAATCTGCCGCTCAAGCTCCTCAAGACACCAACCGGCTGGATTTAAACTCAGCGCCACACCTTCTGGTAGTTCTTCGCGAACTCTTTTATAAAGCAAACGTAGTGAAGCCTCATTAAGCAAAAACGAAGCATCAGGATTAAAATCAGCATCCCACAAATAATGATAAGCTTGCTCTGGGACATACTCTGGCCACGCTGCATGAATGATAAAGCGAGTCTTATCATTTGCAGGATTTGAACGCGTGACGTTAATAATATTAATGATCGCCTCCACCTCACTGTTTAAAGTTGTCTCCCCGCCACTGGTGGATCGGTATGGCTGCAACGTCACAACATCCCACTCATTCCCAGCTAACGCCGTTAAAAAAGTTTGTTCTACTGGCGCAACACATGTCTCATCTGGATGATTCCAGATGTAAGTCAAGGAACGACCACAACGAATATGATAATCATATTCATAATAAATGCCCTGTGATTCTAAAAGCGCAGGAAAGCCCTTCGCACTATCCAAAGCATCCCAAGTCAATGAATTACCGACATGGTAGGCCCTAAATGGGGCGGCACTAGAAAATGAAACGACAAACAGAGCAGCAACAAAAAAAAGACTAACCATAAATAATAAAGAATATTAAAGATTATAAATATCAATTAAATGATTAGCTCGTAACATACCAAAAACCTAAGCACTTCATAAAATAATAAAAAATGCTATAACTTAATTAAGTTATAGCATCACAAGTGCATTACTAAGAAATGTAATATCAAGATTCAGCCAATATCCTCTCTACCAGTTCCAAATAACGATCAACCACCCCCGTTAAGGAAAAATTCTCATCAACTAAAGCACGCGCATTCGCCTTCCGCGCAGCAAGCCCGCTTACAGATTCAGAAAACATCTCGACGATCGCATTCCCGATCTCCAGCTCATTGCAAGCTACGACACTACCAGCGCCACATGCTTGTATCTCAGAGATGTTTGCCTCTGGCGTTGTTACAACAGCACATCCACAAGCCATGGCTTCCAAGATTGCCATCGATAAACCTTCCCCCGCAGTGGGTAAGACAAAAAGATCTGCACGCTGTAACAAAGCTCTCCGATTCGAGCCACTCAACGCATTCATAAAATATACACAGTCTGTAACGCCCATTTCTTGCGCAATCATCTCGCATTCCTCACGTAGCCCCTCCTCATTCGGACCTGCTAATATTGCTTGTAGCGAAGGCTGCTTTTTCTGTGCACGGGCAAAGGCTCTGACAAAGACATCGGGCCCCTTCATTTTAACCATTCGACTATGCCAAATCACCAAGGGTGCGTCACCTATACGTAAAAAAACATCCGCTAACTCCCCCTCAGCGACCGCTGGTAGAAGCCACTCGCGACAATCTACCCCATTAGGAATCACCTCTACCCTAGAGCTGGGCACATAAGCTCTAAAGACTTCTGCCTCCCGCTGAGACAGTGCAATCAAGACATCCGCACGTGTCAAAATTGGCTTTTCAAATAAATTTAGATATACCCGCTTGAACAGTGCATTCGCTCCGAAGCGGCGAGGATCCAAATTCCCTCGCTGATGATACAGGTATATCTTTGCATGCTTTTTACTGATCCGCGAGACGGCGCGATTAGAATATAAAAATCCTAACTGACTGTCACAGACATCTACACTAGGCATGATTTCGTTCAACCACCTCTCCCAATTATGATCCAAGCGACTCACCGACATCTGTTTTAAACGAGACATCGGTAATTTCTGCCATAAATATGGCACCGAATCAAACAATCGCACATGCACTCCATTCAATACGTAGTCTCGGCTCTGATCACAATTGCAGGAATCTGCTTTATTCCGAACCGCAGCAACGGTCACGCAGTGCCCCCGCTTAACCAATGATTCCGCCAAAGCAGAAACAGAATAAATAGGCCCTCCCGTATGAGTGCTCGGCTTGTAAAAGCCAGTATTAAACAAAAAATGCATCCCAGATCAGGTGTGACATGCTAATCAAGCATACAGCTAGGAACAACTGAACCCCCACGCATCCACTCATAGACAGTCTGCATTTCTCGAGCGATCTGACTCCACGTAAACTGGTCCTCAACCAGAGCCCGAGCTGAAGCCCCCATAGCAAGCCGCTCAGAATCAGGCAGTTCCAATAGCTCTAAAAAACCTTCAAAAATGGAACCAACGACAGGATCAACCGAAATAGCCGCTCCAGCTGAAAAGCCTTCCGGCAGATTACAAGCTGGCGTCAAGACCGCTGGTATACCATATGACCAAGCCTCCAGCACTGCCATCGGCATCCCTTCGCTATGCGATGGCAGTATAAACCAATCCGCAGAACGCAGCAATTGGACCTTTTCATCCCCATACACTGCACCAGGAAAACTGACTGAATCAATGATAGATAAATCTGTAGCATGCTCCTTCAACCCCTCTAGGTGTCCACCATCATCCCATCCAGCAACCACCAGTTCCCATCCATCAATCAATGAGGGAAACTCTTTTGATGCGCGTGCCCATGCGTTCAACATTTCATGGATGCCCTTTTTGGGATGAATTCGCCCAATAAAGACAATACGCTTTTTCCCCCCCACATCTTCTCGGGGCAGCAATAATTCGTCTGACGGCAAATCTACACCATTTGGGAGCACGCAAACCGGCTGCTTCAAACCGTAATCTCGAATCGACTGCGCCTCACTTAGATTTAGGGCGTGCATACAAGCGGCGCTTTTCAAGTTTCGGCTCTCATACAAGAATGCTGCTACTTTCTTTTTGAAGCTGGAATTCCCTACAGCCCACGGATCAAGCATACCTCGTGGACTCATGACATAAGGAGCCTTCCGTTTACGAAACTCCTGATGGGCCACGCAACTGGTATACTGCCACAAACCATGCACATGCAGCACATCTGGAGCGAACTGACGGACGGATGTGGCCAGTTCAGGCGAAAAACCTATCGCTCGTGGGCCACATACTGGGCTAGTTGACACATTGAGCCCCGCCCACTCCTTTATATCTTCTTCAGAGTGGCAGTCCTTTAAACTAAAAACCGAAACTTCGCTACCACGCGTAGCAATACCATTGCTCAGTGCACGCACACTAAAAAACAAGCCTCCAGCTAAGCGCGAGATGCTTGAAGATAAGACAGCTATTCTCATTTAGGACCTCATTTTGATTAATTTCGCCGGCGCTCCCCCGACAATACTATAAGGTGCTACATTCTTTGTTACAACACTGCCCGCACCAACAATCGAATGACTACCAATATGCACTCCTGGCAGAATAATGGTCCTGGCTCCAATCCAGACATCGTCATCAATTATAATTGGTCGACGCGCCGGGGCGCCTTGCTCACGCATAGATATATCTAAACGCTCAAAATTATGACTCCCTGAAAGCATCATCACGTAGGGCCCCATCATAACATCCCGCCCAATAACCGTATCATTACTAATCCATGCGCCATGATTTAATGATGAAAAGTCTCCTAGTTCAACATTAACACCACTACCGAAGTATACACTCGAATGCACCTTGGTATCCACTCCAACACGCTTAAAAATTCTTTTCGCCAACTCGCGCCGGATAATCATTGCGACTGTAGCTCCTGGAAGAGGTGAATCAGGCAAGTGCCTAGCGATTGCATAATAAAGAAATAAGCACAAGCGAGCGACAAAGCCCAAACCTTGCCTCTTCGCAACTGATGCCGCATTGTCCTTGTAGTTTTGATTCTTTAATCTATCCATCTAAATAGTCGATCAATCGAGCCACATTTTTCTTTGCGCAAAAATGAAGCTTTCCAGCATCAAAAGCATTATCACGCAAACGATTCATTTCGTCTGAATTCTCACAGACTTTAACTAAATACTCAACAGTCGCATCAATACCCTGACTCTCAGTAAAAACAGAATCAAGTCCATGACTTAAATAGTTTGGAACGTCAGGCACACTAGTTGTAACCGGAATAATACCTTCTCGAATGAACTCAACTAAGCGTGTGGGAAACGAGGCTCTCTCAGCGTGGTGATTACGTCGAAGAATAAAACCAAAATCTATTGTTCGCTTAATTTCAAGATACTCAGATTCAGGGACTCGCCCCAACAATCGAGTATTCTCTCGAAGGCAATCACTAGACTCTATCCGCTTTAGATACTTCTCTGCATTCGGGCTACTCTCATATGGACCAGTAATTACGAAATCAAGAGGCACTCCACGCTGAAGCAAACCTTCAACAATGGAAAGCATCAAGTCTGGATAGTCTCTCTCATAAAATGATCCAGAATAAAGGAACTTCGTCCTCCCCAATCGATTCTTCTCAGGACGTTGATCATAAAATTCAACGGACGGCAGTAGAAATGTATTCGCTCCAATATCACGATAAAAATCACTTAACTCCTCGCTAATACAGGCGATTAAATCTGCTCGTGGAATTGCGTGACGATACCCGAAGTAAGAATTCCAAAAGTTGGGGCTCAACGCACCACCCAAACCAGAAAAATGCGAATGCGCTTCATTAACATCAACAATGACACGTACTCCAATACCTTGGAACGCCGCGATCAAGGGTGCGACAACAGAATACGCTCGCGCATATAAATAAACGCAATCGTAAGTTTGATACACAGATTTAGTCTGAACCTGATATGCTAATCGCCTAGGAGCGACGTAATAAGCATACTGCCGTCCTAAACGCCCACCTCGAACATCAGGGAAGCACCAGCTAATATTATTCCCATAAGATTCGATTGCCTCCGCTGCTGGCCGCCCAAACAGGCATATATCTACATGCCAATGACTAGCCTCAAACCCAGCAACGAGATTTCTGATACGAGCACTTGCAGCCCAACCAGTAGGATAAGGAACAGACGCAATAAATAGTATTTTAGGAGGACTCATCGCTGTCGCCAGAACATCATACAATACATCATAGGAATTAATAAGAAACCAGTGCTAAAAATGGAAAGCATTCCAGAATTTAAAATAACCATAAACTGAGAGAAACAGAAAATTAAAACAGGCGCGTAAGCGCGCCAAGGAGAGCGTTTTAAGAAAATATAGTCCCACCACAAAAACACTCCAAATAACACAAATGCAGCTTGAGCAACCCCCCAATAACCGTTCTGTGCATAACCTTCACCAAGAATACCGGTATTAAAATTAAAGAATTCTGTGGCACCATAAAAAAATTGGCTCACAATCAGTGGTGCAGTCCCCAGATATGTAAGTAGTTCGCGATCCTGGCCAAATCCAAAAATTAAATTAAAGGTTCTTGAGCCCCCATAACGTAGGAAGCCATGATGATCAGGAAAAGTCCAATAGAAGCCATAGCTTGTAAAGGCAGGCGAAACTAGAATACGATCATGCAATCCATGGAGAATGGAGCCCTCAAAACCCAGCAAACTATATATCATGTAGATGACAATCAAGACAACGCCACCACCAAAGATCACCTTGATAAAATTACTTAAAGCTTTAGATGAAAAGCGACGGCTATAAATCCACGCAAATAAAATCGCACAAAGAGCGATCACCAGAGGAGCCTTCTGAAAGCGTAAAACAGCAGTTAATAACAACAAAGGCGTTACAATAAACAACCTGTAATCAAAGCGTTTGAGTCTAAAATAATTCCAAGCAAACAACCCGACGAAGAAATATAACATTCCATACACAAAAATCGAATCAAGGTTGTTAATGAGAAAATTAGTAGTGGCTTTCTCGAAGATCAATTCTTTCCGATAATTGTAATAGGCTTGAAAATTACCACTCGCGACTATTCGTATAAAATCAGCAAGTCGCCCGCGCTTCATCAGGATAAATAAGCAAGAATAAAAAACTGTAAACCAAAAGAT
The DNA here is from genome assembly GCF_031127805.1 of Thalassobacterium maritimum. Lineage (NCBI taxonomy): Bacteria > Pseudomonadati > Verrucomicrobiota > Opitutia > Puniceicoccales > Coraliomargaritaceae > Thalassobacterium > Thalassobacterium maritimum. The sequence continues at coordinate 15,422 of NZ_JARXHW010000054.1, forward strand.
GCCGTTCGCCAAAAATCCATGAAGCCTAATACTAGCAAAATTCGATCGTAGCGGAGGGCGGTTTCGCATTAAGAATTCACGCACCAAAAACATCGCGAACACTGCAAAATTAAGTACTAAAAAGCCCAAATACTGATGACTTAAAATTTCATATGAAAATTTCTGCTCATGAATTGCCTTCAATTCAATGAACGGCAATAGTAACATCCCATACAAATTAGTCGGAACGTAAATAAGAACCATTCCCGCAAACAGAGATTGCATTTCATATCGGAATAAATCTCGAACACAAAAAAAGATATTGATCAGGCACAAGACAACAGCAGGCCCAACGATTAATAAATTCAATTCTCCCATAATCTACTGACTCAAAAGCGCATTCTTTTGCTTAGTAGAAATTAAGCTACTCAGAGTATCGATTCTTTTCTTTAAATAATTTACAGTAATTTTTTTATCGGCGGGAGGCAAAACGGTCTTCCAGGCATCATCCGCACGAATACGTATTTCATCTTGAAATCGCATCCCGTTGCCTAATGCCATGTGATGACCACCACGATTGATGACAAGTTCGTCCATCCCATCATCTGCAACGTTCAAATACTGCAAAACAGCTCTCCGCACAGCAATAGGATCTTCGCACAATGAGCCATAGTTCACTAAGAACGGGTCAATATCAAATTGTCTACACAAACGGACAGCAGACCGATAATAACGCAACCACTGCTTGACAGCTGACTCTGCAGATCGCCCTTGCTTACGATAGGAGTTAACAACACCAAAAGGCGAACGAATATTTACGACCACTTTAATATCCTGCGGTCGATAGCGTAAAAAATGAAACAAGCGAAAAACATCCTTACTCGAGTCTACAATATACTTCTTACCTGAGCATTCAGCCAAAGTATCAATCACGTCCCAATTGTTCTTCAATGAGAATGAGTTTTGAATACAACGAGTCGAAACTTCTGGAACAGCGAGTATCAACCATTTCCTAATACGATCAGCTAACTTACCTGAAGCAAAAAAGTCCTGATCACGCAAGAAGGACATATCAAAACCTCTAAGTGGATTGTCTCGTATAGATATATCACCAGTTTTTAAAACAATTCGTTCAATCGTCTCCGACCAAACAGGGCAATCTAAATACTTCAAGTGGCAAGAACACCGACTCCCATCAGAAATCGGGTATTCTGCAGTTAATGAACGTTGTAAATTGAAGGGCAGAAACATCAACTCCCCCGTAGATAACATCTGAGGATGAGTCCCCAAAGTTAAATCGAGCAAAGTGCTCCCAGAATGCCCAAAGGACAAAATATATACTAACTTCCCCATAACTTACATGTAATGTTTCTCGAGAAACTGTTCACGAGACCGAAAATCTCCACCGTATTCTTTTAATTTCGCAGACGTCCACTCCCACCATGGATTCAATAAAACCAGTTCAATTTGCTCGTCCGATAAACGTTTTGCAATAGGCCGAGCTGGCACACCACCAACAATACAATATGGAGGCACATCCTTAGTAACCACTGCAGATGATGCAATCACAGCACCATCTCCCACAGTAACTCCTCCAACAATGACAGCTCGTGCCCCAATCCAGACATCGTTTCCAATCTGTGTATTAAGTTGCTCATCATAACTATCTATCTGATAAAAACTTAAGGGGCATGCATCACGCTTCTTTGAGTAAAATGCCGGCGAAGTCGAAACCATATCCATGGGATGGCGACTCAAACCAATCAATACCTCCGGCCCAATCGAGCAAAACCTGCCAATTGCAGTATACTTAATGGCTGCACCATTGGCGACATAAGAACCTCGCCCCAGCTGCACCTGATTTAAAGATGTATCCGAACCAACCGTGTTGTCTCCTTCAAATTCACTATTCACGACGCGAGTACGGTAGCCGAATTTGACCTTAGGATTACTCGCAATGACTCGAAGCTCTCGAAAAACACGAAAAGCAGGTAACAATAGGTAAAACCCAATCCGCTTAATTAGAACCAGTATCATATCCCATCATCTCGATTGAATTTCCCAGAATTTCATTCACTTCGTCTTGTAAATCTAAAGGAATATCCTGCTTCCAACGACCAGTATGCCCTTTGGATAAATCATGTGAGTTTTCAGAAAAAGTAGTTTCCACTCCAACGAAAGCAGCCACATTGCTAAGGATTGGCATCGGCTCTTGCAACAAGGCTTCCATGCTTATTTCAATATAGTTCGATGAACTGATACGCTCGCGAACCAAGTGCCACTGGTTTAAAACAGCACAAATCCGACGTGCAATGGCAACATAATCATCACCACCCCAAAATTTTGTAGCATACGAAGCCACCACATCACGTGGATCTCGATAAATATGGATAAACTTCGCATTTGGATATATACGAAGTAGCTGATCAGCATGCAGTATTGAGTAAGGCGTATCATCAATACATGCCTGATAAGACACGCCAGACTGACAGGCAAAAGCATCATGCAGACGTTTTATAAAGACCTGTGCCGCCGAGCCAAATTTAACTTCAGACATCCGATCTGCTTCATAGATACATGACTTGATTTGATAGGGAGCCGACCCCCCCCAGTGCCCCGGCACCTTTTCGCGATATAAGCTCTTCAAAAATTCATCGCAGATTTCATCAAAAACCGGCCTGCCAATAAGGTTGGAGAAACCAACACTTGGGTAACGACTAGGTGAAATACCCATACGCCCTAAAAATCTATTTTCGTAAAAAGTTCGACGACTCTTTCGCCTCATATCAGACATTAAATCAGAAAATCGATTCAATGCGATGTCGGCCGCATAAGGAGACCAATGATCAACCAAGGCAGTTTTCAAATCAAGTAAGCCACCAGGGTCTACATTTAGTCTTAGTTCAAAAGGATATGACAGGAAGCCCGATCCAGATTTTAGCAATTTTTGAAGAATTGTCGTACCGCTCCGACCAGTCCCCCCGATAAATACAGGTATCACGTTATTAGCTGCTATGTCCATTTTCCGATGCTCGCTTGAGTAATGTTGAAATATAAAGATAATTTAGCCCATAAAATAGGGACGCTGTTAAAACGTAAATCATTAGCGCAAACAAAACTCCCCGATCAGTTAAGCTGGTAATATAGAAACTTAGAATAACGAGACTAAAACGTACGACATCTAGCATCAATTGAGTTTTCCTCCTACCAATAATAATTAAAACCTGCATCAGTGGCCCTATAGTAAATTGACACAGCTGAAATAGAGCAAGAATTTGGGTAATCTGCCCAGCCATCGTCCAATTTGCACCAAAGACCAAGGGAAACAAGTAGGGAGATACTACGGCTGCAGGAATACACACGAGACTTCCCATCTTCAGTAATTTTCGACTGGTCGAATGAAAGAGTGCATTGAGTTTGACCGGATTCTCTCGATAAAGTGAAGATGCTTCGCCTAAAAAGACCTGCGACACCGATGTTCTTAATAAAACCATAGGTGCACCTAGCACACGACGACTCAGATAGAAAAGTCCAGCAGCACCGACTCCATAATACTTTGCAATTAGAACACCAGGTAGGTGCATCGCTGCAGAATTTAATAAAATAGCCCAGCTCAAAACCAATGGAAATTCTTTAAACTTCCGAGCCACATGTCGAATCGATGAACCACTTACTTTCTTAAGTAAGCTCCCTTTAGCTTTATTTTTTGCAAATAACGTCAAGGAACCACCACCTTGGCTGACTATAAATCCAGCAATCAATCCTAACGGATGGGGCCGCCAAAGACCCAAGCCTAATTGCACCACTACCTGACCAACCGACTGATACAATTTAGTGGTCGCAATAGGACCATAATTTTTAGAGCGAATCGTGAGGTTAACAAATATTCGATATATACTACCGGCGAATACCGAGAAAGGTAGCAGTAATAAATACGCAGGTGGCAAGCCATCCAGCATAGGATATCCTGCGATCACAGTATAAGACAGAACAGCCAAGCCAATGACGCATAGACTGATCAATACGAAAACGCTTAATAAGGCGACATTCGTAGCTTCTTCATCAGAGTCCGCCAATGGAATCGCTTGCTCATATCTCAATGCTGCAAACATCGTCGCGATTGCCGTGAACGAGGCAAAAACTCCGAGCACTCCAAAATCTCCGGGATCATACAATCGCGATAATACAGGAGAAACCGCCAAAGTCAAAGCTTGCGCGATTGCAGCCCCTCCAGCTAGCTTTGCCACACTCTGAGAGAAGGAATCAGTCAGAAACTTCTGCCGAAGCTCTGAAACTATTTTACTGAGATTCACTTAATTCCTAATTTACGCCGCAAGCTCTCCTGAACACGCCCCAAGACAAGCGTGAGCAATCTTTTCAAAGAGCCCCAAGGCTGATAATAGAGGGCAGTTTGATATGCCTCGCTGCTGCTCCTGAACGAGAGGCCATCTTCGTGAATTTCATACAGAGATAGCTCTGAGCCTTCGACCCCGCTGATCACATTTTGATCATGCGGCTTGAGAGCAAGGCCAATACTACGTATTTTTTTAGCATTTGAAACCAATGGGCTTAAAAGAAATTGTCCCTTCTTTACACTACGCCCATAGCCATACAAGTCACAAACTAAATCTTCATCGTCAACACCGAGCACATCACAGAGCACACGACTTTCAAAGTAGGCATCATATTTCGCCCGCGAGGATTCAATCGATGAAAAAGAATATTCACCGATACGCGAGGCGCACAAAGGCACTTGGAAGCGAGTATCTCCAGTAGCCACATGAGTGCCTGGATCTGAGAAATTCGTGGTTAAAGACACTCGTGGATATGTAAAATAACGATCCTCCTCATATAAGTAAGCGGCAAACAATTTCAGCCACGAAGTATCTTTCCAGTTCTTGATTTTCCGTGGAAGTGGACTCTGATCAAAATCATACTCTTGATTCAACTCCAACCACCCCCGAAAAGGCTTCCACTGTGCTGAGCTCCATGCAACGCCCCAAGATGAAGCCATTTGTAAATAATAGACATCGCTCCCATCCGAAATAGGATCAAATGGAAGCATATTATGGACATTAGTCTTATGATTATACAAAGAAATCCCGGCGCATTCGTTGATTCCTCGATAATTTAAAATAGCTGATTTTGTATATCGATAGAAATCTTCAGACACGTATAAGTCATCCTCTAATACAATGACAGCATCATAGTCAGACGAAATATCACCGCAGGAGAGAACGTGCTTTCTTAAACCTAGGCGCTCTTCATGAAAACGAATAATTTTTTGACCATGCTTCCAATTAAAAGCTTCAGCGACGTCCAACACGGATCGGTCTCCACAATTATCAATACTTAAAATTAGAGTTGCATCGTCCTTACAATAATTAGCTAAGTCTAACGAATGAAGCAGCCTAGCTATGGAGCGTGGTCGATTGTACGCTATGACTATAATCGCAATGTCCATATACTAATCAAAAACGGCTCCTTCTCCTCTATCGATTGATTTACTGAAATTCTCTTTCTGGGAAATAATTTTATCTAATGGCCAAGTCCACCACTGGGATTGTTCTAATTCATCAATCACATGATCTGGAAAACGCTGTCGTATCACTCGAGCGGGGTTTCCAACGGCTATCGAATATGGAGGAATATCCTTATTAACAACAGATCCAGCTCCAATAATCGAGCCTCGACCAATCGAGACACCCGCCAATATTGACGAATTAGAGCCAATCCAAACATCTTCACCAATAGTAATAGGCCCAGGACTAGTCACATCCAACGACAAGCCCTCTCCAAACAAATTTCTCCCCATGAAATAAGTAGAAACTTTGTCAATACGATGATTCGAATCCTGTATCTGTACTGATTGTCCAATTGAACTGAAAGATCCGACCTCAATATGATTAACAATTGCACTCAGGACAGTGCCTGGCCCCATAATTGAGACATAGCGCCCTAACCTAATATCGCCACGACAGTAACAATAAGAAAACTTACAGCCAGCCCCCATTTTCAAGCGTCCAATCCGGGAACCTTCGATACGCACAATTTCAGAACCTCGCACGCTACCACTTTGATCAATCTTCAAATCAATAGGAACTATCGACTGTAAATCTACGCTTATACCACGCTTTTTAAGCCTCAGTTGTTTCAGATATGATTTCATCATATTCATTCGTCCTATCTCCGTTCACATCAAATAAAGAAAAAACTTATCCTTGCCCGATGCCTCGCGCTTCGAAGCCAATCGCTGCGAGCTGCTCAAGATCGAGCAAGTTGCGCCCATCGAAGAGGAAAGCGGGCAATTGCATTTGGTCGTAAATCTTCTTGAAATCGAGTGCCTTGAATTCATCCCACTCTGTGAGGATCAGGACGGCATGCGCATCCTTGGTCGCCGCATAAGCATCTTCACAAATAGTCACATAAGGATTCTCTTCAGTGACCTTCAAGTCTTGGCGGATTTGCGCCTCTGAAACCTTAGGATCGTAGATGGCTAGCTTGGCCTGCTCTTCGATCAAATCGCGACAAATGTAGATGGCAGCGGACTCGCGGGTATCGTTGGTGTCTTTCTTGAAGGCAAAGCCAAGCACTGCGATTTTTTTATCGGAAACGGTGTTGAACAGCGTGGACACCACACGGCGCGCGAAGCGGTGCTTCTGGTAATCATTCATGGTGATCACGCCTTGCCAGTAATCAGCTACTTCGGGCAGACCGAAGTGGCGGCATAGGTAGACCAAATTTAAAATATCTTTTTGGAAGCATGAACCTCCAAAGCCGACCGAAGATTTTAGGAATTTCGGGCCGATGCGGCTATCAGTGCCGATCGCGTTGGCGACTTCGTCGACATTGGCCTCGGTGGCTTCACACAGGGCAGAGATCGCATTGATAGAGGAGATGCGCTGCGCCAAGAAGGCGTTGGCAGTGAGTTTAGAGAGCTCGGAAGACCACACGTTGGTGGTCAGGATTCGCTCACGTGGCACCCAGCCCGCATAGACGTCGACCAGCTTCTGAATGGCAGCTAAACCCGCGGGCGTTTGATCGCCCCCTACCAGCACGCGGTCGGGATTCTGTAAGTCAGCGATCGCGGTGCCTTCAGCGAGGAATTCCGGGTTAGACAAGATCTGAAAGTCGCGCCCCTCGGAGTTGGCCAGTAAGATGCGCTTGATCGACTCAGCAGTGCGGACCGGTAGAGTGGATTTCTCAACCACAATCTTGTCCCCTTCAGATACTTCAGCGATCTTACGCGCACACTTCTCGATAAAGCGCAGATCGGCGGCGCAGCCCGCACCGACGCCATAGGTTTTGGTGGGCGTATTGACACTGATGAAAATAATCTCCGCTTCGCGGATGGCGGTGTCCACATCGGTGGAGAAAAAGAGATTGCTGCCGCGTGCCGCTTGCACGACCTCATCCAAACCTGGCTCATACACTGGCAACTCATCCGAGTTCCAAGCGTCAATGCGCGCCTGGTTGATATCAACGACAGTAACCGTGTGATCCGCACATTTGTGCGCGATCATCGCCATGGTGGGGCCACCTACGTAGCCAGCTCCGATACAACAGATTTTCATATATATTTAGGTGAGTTAAGAGGTCTAATGCCGAACTAGGCTTTTAAATGCTGAGCAAAATACTCGATGGTCTTCTTCAGCCCGGCTTCAAGCTGAACCTTAGGCTCCCAAGCAAGCACTTCACGTGCCTGTGTGATGTCGGGCTTGCGCTGCTTGGGATCGTCTTGCGGCATGGGGCGATAGACGATTTTTGATTGGCTGCCAGTAAGTTCGATCACCTTTTGCGCTAACTCAAGGATGGTGAACTCGCCGGGGTTGCCGATATTCATCGGGCCGACCACTTGCTCTTGGTTCATCAGGCGAATGAAGCCTTCGATGAGATCATCTACATAGCAGAATGAGCGTGTCTGCTGCCCTTCGCCATAGACTGTGATGTCACGGCCTTGGAGCGCTTGCACGATAAAGTTGGAAACCACGCGGCCATCGTCGGCCAGCATGCGCGGCCCATAAGTATTGAAAATGCGCACCACCCGGATATCGACTTGATTCTGACGGTGGTAATCAAAGAAGAGTGTTTCCGCGCAGCGCTTCCCTTCATCGTAGCAGGAGCGAATGCCGATGGTGTTGACATTACCCCAGTAACTTTCGGGCTGCGGGTGCACACTCGGGTCACCATAGACCTCGGAAGTCGAAGCTTGAAACACACGTGCGCCGACGCGCTTTGCGAGCCCGAGGCAATTGATCGCCCCCATCACCGAAGTTTTGGTGGTCTTGATCGGGTTGTGCTGATAATGCACCGGCGATGCGGGGCAGGCCAAGTTGTAGATTTGATCCACTTCCAATTTGAAGGGATCCACAACATCGTGCCGCATCAGTTCGAAATAAGGGTTTTCGAGTAGATGAACGATGTTGGCCTTACGTCCAGTGAAGAAGTTGTCCATACAGACAACTTCATGTCCTTCATTTAGAAGACGTTCAGAAAGATGGGATCCGAGAAAACCGGCTCCGCCAGTGATTAGTATACGCATTTAATTTTTGGTTAACGATGGAGTGGCTGCAGTCTCGCCGCTAAGCGATTCAAATCTAGAAGGAGCGTCCTTGTGCTTGATACCATTTATAAAACTCAGTCACGCCCTCTTTAAATGTGATCGTTGGCTTGTAGCCAAACAGTTCATCAGCCTTGCTGACATCGGCCCAAGTTTGAGGCACATCGCCCGGTTGCTCGGGCTGGCGATCGATGATGGCCTTCTTACCGACCACTTCTTCGATGGTTGCAATCATTTCGGCCAAGGTGACGGTTTGATCGTTGCCAAGGTTGATCACTGCGTAGGCTGGCATACAGCCCTCCGGTTGTTCAGTTTTCAGTTTCCCGTTTTCAGTTTCTGGTGCGCCTGAGGCGACTGATTTATAGACACATGCAAGGATGCCGCCAACGATGTCGTCAATAAAGGTGTAATCGCGGCGAGTAGAGCCATCGCCAAAGACTGGAATCGGCTCTTCGGCCTCAATCAAGCGCGCGAATTTGTTGATCGCAAGATCAGGGCGCTGGCGTGGGCCGTAAACTGTAAAGAAGCGCAAGCCTAGCACCCGAATACCATACAAGTGACTGTAGACATGGCCGAGCAATTCGCAGCTCACCTTCGTGCTGGCGTAGGGACTGATCGGGCCAGACACATCATGCTTCTCAGTCCAAGGCACATTCGGGTTGACGCCGTAGACTGAGGAAGAGGAGGCAAAAACGAACTGTTTGATGTCATTCTCCTTGGAAAACTCCAACAAATTTTGAGTCGCGATCACATTGGCCCGCTGATAGCCGACTGGATCCTCAATCGAAGGGCGCACGCCCGCCTTAGCGGCGAGGTGAATAATGGCGTCGATCGGCTGATCGGCAGCCATAAACTTAAGCTTCTGATAGGTGGTGGCCTCCGCGAGGTCCGCTTCAAGTAATTCAAAAGAGCCCTGCCCGGTGGTCCCCGGTCCACTGGACGCAGCCAGATTCGCTTCTTTCAGTGAGCGAGCGTAAAATGGATCGAAGTTATCGACGCCAATCACATCATGACCATCTGCGAGCAGACGCTCCAATGTATGAGAACCAATAAATCCGGCACAACCTGTGAGTAATATTTTCATAAAATAAACGGGGCGTCTAATGCGCCAAGCGACGATACGATGCCTTCGTCAACCAAGAGATTGACCAAAGCTACTCAACTTCAAATGGAAAGTGCAATGCTCGATCCTCCAATCCGCAGCAGAGGGGCTCTCGGCACGCTACCGCCATTGGTCACGTCGAGAAACGAGCCATAAAAAGAGAAGAAACTAGCGGTGCAAGGCACAAGAATAACGGCAGACTGCAGTTAAGTTTCGTTTTGTTCAAGTTTTTTTGAACAAAACGAAACTGGGCTGTAAATGAGCGCGTTGATACCACCCCGAAACTGAGTTTCGAGGATACGCAAGCATGCACCACCCCGAAACCGAGTTTCGAGGATACGCAAGCATGCACCACCCCGAAACCGAGTTTCGAGGATACGCAAAAACTGCTAGCAATTTTGACTGCGTCTTTGAGATTTCTTGGCAGATTCGAGTCGTAACAACTTCGTCGCAGCCACCAGTAAACCGAGAAAAGCCATCCAATAAGCAGGGCTATTGAAGATAAAATCGAAGAAGGCATGCCCAAAGGCCTGCACTGCGCCAGCCAGTAGAATGAGCACAGCAAACAACTGCCCTCTGCTACTGAAGAACGCTTGCAGCAACAAAAGAAGGATGCCCCCGAACACTAGAGAAGTTCCTACGATGCCGTATTCAGCTACAAACTGGACCAGATCGTTATGCGCGTACCTAAAGCTCTTCCGGCCAAACCATTTGCGAGATTTCGAATGATAATAAGCATAGTAAATATCTGGATATTCTCGTTGATACATAGGAAAAATGTAGCGGAAAGAACCGGCGCCCCACCCCAACCTCAAACGATCTTGCGCCATATCCCAAGTGGCACGCGTCGAAATCGCACGGGTATTATGTCCACCAGACTCTAAGGATTGCTCCACATCGCCAAAGCGCTCTTCGATCGCCTGCAAATCAATGTATAAAAAAGCGCCATATCCCGCAGCCAGTAATCCCGCGAAGGTGAATGCTCCCAATAAGAAAGAACGTGAGTGAAAAAGTGCCTGCACGCCATAAATCACCAAGAGCCCCGCAAAAGCCAAACATAAGACCAATCCAAAAACAATGCCTCCGCGTGAAAGTGCGCTACCAACCGAAATTGCCGTCACTAAAAATAGAAAAAGACAAAGGAAGTGCGGCCCGCCCGAACGTAAATGCTGGCGGGTTTTGATGGCATGATAAAAGAAGAGAAAAGCGGCGACGACTAAGACTAAATTGAGATAAGCCGCCCCTTGGTTACGGTAAAAGAAACTGCCCCAGAAGTTCTCATTACTAGAGGAGAAGGTCCACAACACCTCTTTGGCCTCTGTCAAATGCTGCAAGATCGCCACCATTGCCATGCCTCCACCACTCAGCAAGAGGCACCACAGCACGAGCAAAGTCGTTTTACGGCGGGTGAGCCCAGCCCAAAGACCCCAGACCAATGAGAAGCTTGCAGTGAAAGAAACAAGCACACGCCAGGCATTCATCGGCTGATAGTCGGATTGCACGGAGGTGGGCAACCAGAGCGCGATTGTTGCGGGCATCGCCTCCACCCACCAGCCGCGCTCGTCACGCACAATCTCAGCCGAGGGATTACAGGCACCAATCAGTAGATAGAGCAAAAAGATGAAGCTCAACCAAAAGAAAGGAAAGCGTAGCAGTCGCTTCGCGGCGGATACGTTGAGCAAATAGTTAAATGCCGCGCCGAGGAAGCGTTTGACTGGCGCACCGCCTGTTTGCTGCATTGATTCCGACTGACGCGACGGCCAAGGTGCCAGCGCGCAAATAAATGTGAATAGACCTCCTGCCAATAACACATGCAAGGTCCACATTTCAACGCCCCCGAGGCCCCAGGCAGTAAAGGCCAAAGTTAAACCGCCCGAACACGCAACCAACCATTCTCGCCGCGAGATTGGCTGCGCTTGGCTTCGCTTAACACTGACTGAAGAGGGCTTCATAAAAGGATGAAGCACCATTTATAACTGCACCGATTCGTCAATCACGAAGCACAGCGGAGGCAGCAACCGGTGTGCTTAAAACTACGGGGAATTTTTATTGTCGCATGCTGGCGACATGCTTCCGTGGAGATCAAGCTAGGAAATTTAGAGCTCTAAGTGCAATGCAATTTCCCCCACCAGACGCCCCTTTTTATATGTCTGGCTCGCGCTTTTCCGCTTCTCACGCTGCTGCGAAAGTGCAAGCCCACGACTGGAACGCAGTGTGGACAGCAGTTTTAAAGGAATCCGAATCTCCCCCGCGGAGAGCCGCTCACTATCGAGATCTAGCCCCCCTTCCGCGATCAATGCAGGCTCCTCGGCGATACGATCCGCCACTTGCTCGCTGGCCTCTTCGACAACATCATCGAAGGGCGTGTAGCGCAGCAGCGAAGACGACAACAGCTCGCCCGAAGATTCCAAGCCAGTGGCCCAGAGCTGACGCATAAATTGCGCCAACTCTGGGTGCTTAAGCGGCCGGGTGATGCTCACTTTGAGTCCGACAGGGCCGTCCAGCTTTTCCTTCAATAGGCCCCGCTCATAGAAAGGTGCTCGCGCGAAGCTAGCTTTCCCCTTAGACAGCCGCACTTCTTTGAGTGCCGTTTTACGGGCAATGCCATTGCGCGGCAGCAGCAGTTCCACCAGAAGCAGGCACTCCCCCGAAAGGTCTAAAGGAGCAGCGAGCGCGAAAGAATGAAGACTCAGAATCATAAGCAGGGTTCTAGGGTTTAAACAGAAATCTAGCGTAAATAAGAAAAGTCTATCAGGTCGAGTCTAAAGCGCAGGAAACGAGGGAGAGCGAACATTGGGAACATCGAACGTTCAATGATGAATGGTGTATGCTTGTCCTGTAGCGGGGCTCTTTAGACCTCGTTTGCGTAGGGCTGGCCGAGAGCAACGGATGGTCCGAACCGAGGCTAAAGCACTCGGCTACTTAAGACGCTCTCTAGTAGCGGGGCTCTTTAGACCCCGTTTGCATAGGGCTGGCCGCAGCCAACGGAAAGTCTGAACCGAGGCTATAAGACATCTCGGCTACTGAAGACGCTCTCTAGTAGCGGGGCTCTTTAGACCCCGTTCGCGTAGGGCTGGCCGAAAGCAACGGAACGTCTGAACCGAGGCTGAAGCACTCGGCTACTTAAGACGCTCTCTAGTAGCGGGGCTCTTTAGACCCCGTTTGCGTAGGGCTGGCCGCAGCCAACGGAAAGTCTGAACCGAGGCTAAAGCACTCGGCTACTGAAGACGCTCTCTAGTAGCGGGGCTCTTTAGACCCCGTTCGCGTATGGGCTGGCCGAGAGCAACGGACGGTCGGAACCGAGGCTAAAGCGCTCGGCTACTGAAGACGCTCTCTAGTAGCGGGGCTCTTTAGACCCCGTTCGCGTAGGGCTGGCCGAAAGCAACGGACGGTCGGAACCGAGGCTAAAGCACTCGGCTACTGAAGACGCTCTCTAGTAGCGGGGCTCTTTAGACCCCGTTTGCGTATGGGCTGGCCGAGAGCAACGGAT
>NZ_JARXHW010000055.1:0-26407 GCF_031127805.1 Thalassobacterium maritimum
ACGCCTGGCTTAGTTGCCTGCTTGGCTGCGGATACGGGGTCTGAAGAACCCCGCTACGAAGAGAGCCCGATCTCCCCGCACTTTTAATCACACCCAGTTCATGGCTGATCTTTGTCTCGCTTATTAAAGATTAAAAAATCGCTTCTAATATAGATTCAGTGTATTATGTGAGTTTTAAATGAAGGCTTGCCTTTAATGAAATGAGTTTGTTGCTCTAACATTATGGCGAAACATCGCATTCCTGAATCAGAAAGATACAAGGGGCCTTCCAAGTGGGTGCAGTATATCTTTGCGCGTGGACTGATTTCGCTTTTGCAAATGTTGCCGATCACGATTTCATTTCGATTGGGACGCGGAGTCGGATGGCTTTGCTATCGACTGTTGAAAAAGAGGCGACTCGTTGTTTGTCAAAATCTTACAGTCGTGAATGAATGGGTTAAGGGACAGCCAAATGATGATTTAATGGTGGATTACTTGCGCTTAACTCTGAATCAGCAAGCTATGGAGGTCTTTCAGAGGGCTGGTGCTAATTTATTTGCGGGATTTTCTTTTTCCCGAATGCCACCTGAACGTATATCGCGCCATATCACTGTAGAAGGTATGGATCAGCTAAAGCATGCACTAGCTGATGATGGGCAAGGGGCGATCGTGCTGCTGGCACATATGGGGCCGTGGGAGGCTTTAACTCAATTACCTAGTCTGCTCGTACAATTTGGAATTACGGCACCTTTTGGTGCGATGTATCGCCCGCTTAATAATCATTACTTAGAGCATTGGTTTCGTTGTCAGCGCGAATCGAAGGGAGCGCGTTTATTTAGTCGTAGAGATGGTCTACATAAACCAGTCGACTTTCTTCGAGCTGGAGGCATGTTAGGCATTCTTGCAGATCAAAAACTCCGCAAGGGAGCCCAGGTTCCTTTCTTTGGGCGAGCTAGTCGTTCGAATCCGCTACCTGGTATCTTACAGCGACGAACTCACGTCCCGATGTTGTCAGCTTCTATTTCCAGCCGTAATGACTGTTGTTGGTGTATTCGTTTCTCGGTGGTCTCTTTAGACTGCTCGGATGCTGAAGAGAGGGGACGGGAGGTTGATACTGCTCATTGTAATCAGGCATTAGAGCGCGTTCTAGGGGATAGTATCCTTGATGGCTTTTGGTTTCATAATCGATTTTGAAGTTAAATTAGTTATTTCGTTAGGCTGGTGATTCAGGTCCCCAAAATCAGGATTGTCATGCGTAAAATAAAAGGAAAGCGGCCTAGCCTTGGCTTGTTTGTTCATTGTCTTTTTTGCTGGGAAAAAATCATGATTACAAACAGAGCTTTGTGGCCGAGCGCGATGTTATACTTGTCACGTCAAAGTTGTGTCGCTTTACTTTTCCTCTTTTCAGAGCGGTATAATCCTATTTATTGGCTCATAACGAATAATCACACTACGATAATCAAGGAAGTCTTTTTTTTGTTACGAATTCAAACCACTTTAGTTCAGTTTTTTTCGTTATCTTCTACAAATCAATTTAATCATTTGACTGCCATTCTCAGCTTTGAAAATAGAATATCGTTAAATGTCGAATGCTTACAGCATGCCTATGCAAAATAAAACTAAGAGCTCGCTTGCAGGTCAAAATGCGCCAACTGTTGCCCTGGTTAATGATACGAGTCTCTACAGCAGGCATTTTGGTTGTCAAATTGTAGGACAAGTCTATCGAGAACAGTTCAAAAGAGTCGGCTTGGATCTCGTGCTGAGCCTACCGAAGGTATTTGACCGTGAAACGTTTGATACACGGTTGAGTGAGGTAGATCTTATTGTAGTGAATGCCGAAGGTTCGATACATCATGGAAGAAACTTTCATCTTTTAGAATTAGCGAAGCATTATCCCTGTGTTTTATTAAATGGGGTTTTTCAAGAAAACCCTTCGTGTGACGCGCTTAGCGCTTTTCATATGATTACGATGCGGGAGTCCTTAAGTTGTGCTGAAGTCAAAGCAGCTGGTGTGGAATGTCGAGTGGTTCCGGATATGATTTTTGCCTCCAGTTTGGTGTGGTCATTTGTTAAGCCAGAGGCTCAATATCGCCTAGGGGTGACCGACAGCGTGGTTAAGGAATATCGAGGTTTTGGCCCTTTTAAGAAGAAAATACTTGGAGATATCGTGGCACATCAACATAGCCCAGGCGAAATTCTCCAGAAACTCAGCTCTTTTGAGACGATTTGTGCGGGGCGCTTTCATGCTGTAGTTCTCGCAGCCATACTTGGTATCCCTTTCAATGCTTGGGAATCGAATACCTGGAAAATCAAAGGGATGCTGGAAGATATGGGCATGCCAGAATGTTATCACCAATCTCGGGCAAAGGCGCTGCAAAATCCGGTTTGCGGCGACCAGAAGAAAGCTAGTCTGTATGCACGATCAGCGAAATTGTTAATTGAAGGGGTGTTTGATGATTTGAAGCTAATTGCTGAGAATCATTCTTCGCGAAATGCGTCAAAGTGATGCGGTATTTCGTTCTCAAATCTAAATACCACGGAAGCAATCAGCAGCTAATTGCGATCGGGGAATGTCTAAGTACTGTTGGGGGCGCTCACGAGTTAGGGATTGAGTTGAGGAGTCGATCACCTATATTTAATCCCGTTTATCAATGCATATCGTATTTACTTAAACATGTCAGTCTATGTCAGGTGTATCGGTTGAGTATTTTAAAGTGTATTCTGAAGGGTGATCTTCCAGAACTGACGACTGATGATGTAGTTATTGCTAAAACAGCTCCGTTTGAATTTGTCTCGTATTTAATAACTGCCGGCACTGGTGCAAAAATTCTATTTGTAGGGCATCCTAAGCGGCTTGATGTTTCTTGTTTCGATTGGATTGTTGCTACCCCCTCGACTCCGAGTTCTGCAGCAAACATTAAACTTGAATTGCTCCCTGGTTCATTTACGCCCGAAGAATTCGCCACTACTCGTGTTGCAAGTGATCCGACCCAGTGTTGCTATGGTTTTCTGGTCGGAGGAAGTTCGCGAGGCTATCCATTTTGTGATTCTGATTGGGATGCTTTAATTGACCTGATTAGTGCTATACGTGAGTATGATGATTCAGCCGTTTGGTCGATCAGTACGTCACCGCGGACTGATCCTTATTTTGAAGATCAGTTGAAAGCCCTTAGGACGGCCCGTCCCGAGTTGTTTTCTGGCGTTTTTCTGTGGAATGAGGGAGAGCGTGCAAATGTTTTGGAGGTATTACAGTGCAGTTCTCTGGTTTTTGTGACAGAAGATAGTGCTTCCATGTTATGTGAGGCATTGAGCACTGGCTTACCTGTGCTTTCACTACGTCCAGAGGCGAGCACATTTCATTCACTATCGACACCGCTGTCCGATTTTCACGAAGAGAAAGGGCGACTTATGCGTTTTAAAATAAAATCCTTTCGCTTCTCTTCGACTCGAGACTTTGAAGTTAATTATGCCAATCTCTCCACTGAGCATTGGACGGATTCTCTGCGCCGCCAATTTTTTGTAACTGTTTGTTGCAAATGATGTTGCGCAGCTAGTTGCTGTGGATTGCTCACTTGTCCAGGAGACACTGTTTACAGGGGGGATTTCGTTATCAGCTACTTCCGGTTTTAGGTAGATTGGATCGCTTTATTTGGCTGGAAGGGCTCTGGCTACCTGCTTTTCTTAGGCGTCTCACTATCTTTGAAATTTTGGCATCTATGCGCATGATTGAAAGTTTGGGCGAGAGACGATCAATGGGTAAAATAGTTGGAGTCCCTAGCCCATCGATAATGACAGCACGTAGCGTTTGATCTTCTCGTTTTTGGAAAACAATATTTCTAGTACCGGGGTCCTTTATTTGAATGTTGTGCTGTATCATACTATTACGTAAATTATGTAAGGTAGATTCTACTTCTGTAGTATAGCCAAAGAGTTTTACATGTTCACCTGCGGTGCGACTTATTCTGCCATTGGCATCAGTAATAAGCTCGACGATCAAGCCGGGGCCTAAGTCGGTTTCCACTATGCCTTCTACACTTGGTAAGCATAGGCAAGTAACTCCTGCTCGATCTTGAATTTTGTTGATCTGGCGTAACTCAGCTAAATTTTCATCAAAGTGATATGAGCGCCGGAATCTCCTATACCAAGGCAAAAGGTTACGCTTTAAGGCTGAGGGGGTGTGTGCATGATGCACTTTAACGCATCTGCCTTTGCTATGTGGATGAACGTAAACTGCGCGATGGTTTCCAGTCGCAAAAGGTTTATGTTCAGATAGATGTAGCATCTGTGTAGGCTCCGTTAATTACGGTGCAGAAGCAAGGAGATTAAGTCCTTTTTAAATTGTTTATTCGGTGCTTCGGGCCGTTGTTGTTCGCTTTGCGTTCAAGGATCAGAGCGATGCGATGGTCAAAGTTCTCAAAGCGTCGGCGAAGGCGTGAAGCTGGCATGGTGTCCTTTTGTAACCATTTTATGCGAGGTTGACGGCCGTAGCCATCAATTAGATATAGATGGCCTTTAGATTCGTTGATGTGGATGACGAAGTTATGTGGGATGAGGTCGCGTGTATTGGGGGGGCGAGTCGACCAGTCCTGCTTGAATTCTGAGATGGCCGTTTGG
Organism: Thalassobacterium maritimum; assembly: GCF_031127805.1. Taxonomy (NCBI): domain Bacteria; kingdom Pseudomonadati; phylum Verrucomicrobiota; class Opitutia; order Puniceicoccales; family Coraliomargaritaceae; genus Thalassobacterium; species Thalassobacterium maritimum. Next base: position 4,594 of record NZ_JARXHW010000055.1, read on the forward strand.
ACTGTCGTATCGATTCCATATTTCCAGATGTACTGTTCCAATGTCTGCGAGATTAAACCGTCTGCATCACAAATCAAATCGGTCTCATGGGCGGGACCGAGATCGGTATCGATCATACCATAAGACTGCGGTAAGTGTCGTCTGATTTCGCTGGGGAAACGATGCAGTAGACCGCGCAATACACTTTCTTCGACTAAATTCTCATCGAATGCTTTTAATGGACGCAGATTGGCTGGAAAGCCTTTTTCGGCTCGACGAATGTCGGGTGTCCGGTCCGGTCGGATTACTTTGAGGCAACGCGCTCTGTCATCAGGGTGACGAAAGCAGAGCCGATTGCCACCTGAGCTGAAAGGCTCTTTATTTTTGAGCTCTATTAATGGCTTATCGGTAGACGGCATCTTTCCAAAGGTAATCGTGAGAGTAAGGTAAATTCAGTGTCGTTTCAACCATGTAGCTGGCTACTTTTTGCCCGGAGAACTCCTCATGATAGAACTTTCTTCCCTGGCCTGCGACAGTTTGACGACGAGCGTCATCGTTGTGAAAGTTGCGGATTTGCTTTTTAAGTGATGCGGAGTCTCGAAAGAATACGACATGCTCATCGTTGAAAAATTGTCGCATATCACCTTTGTCCCAGACAAAGGTGAGGAGGCCATTGCCCATGAGTTGAGAGATACGTGCGGAGGAATACCATGGCCAACCCTCAAAGCGGTTTAGGTTGAGCGCCATTTTGCTACTGGAAAGTGCATCGTCGTAGCTTTGGCCGAAGATTGGAGGATGGCCGTAGATGCCGTAGGTGTCGAAGCGAAGCTCGTTCTTCAGGTCTGCGTGGAGTTCTACCAGCAGTTGGTAACGGTCATCGGACTGACTGCCCTTTCCGCAGTAGAGCAGGTCATGTGTAAATTCGGTTTTCTTGGAATTGTCAAAGGTCTCGACGCCGGGATCTGTCGGGTTTGGGATGTAGCCTACGATGTTGTTACTCGTTTTAAACTGTTTCAGTGGTTCGCCGGCAGTGGTTACAAATATAGCATCCACTACTTCTTTGCGGTGGTGGATCATCTTTACGTTTCGTTCCCGCCAGAGGGGGTCAACGTTACGATAAATAATAGGTGTGCTTGGTGAGAGTTTTTTTACGCTTTGTAGCGTCTTGTTCGTCAGCAGGTCACTGTGCCCGATTATGCACACATCGGGTTTGAAATTATCGAATGTTTCAATGAAACGTCTATTGGCTGCCCGAATACCCAAAGGTTTGATGCCCAGAGGTGCTTCGAACTTGGCAATGTCGCGTTCGCTAAATTCATATACCTTCCAATTATTCCGAATCATGCCGTTAAAGAGCTTACGTCCGGTGGCTACCTTGGTGTGCCCGTAGCGACGTATCATCAAATTGTCTGAATGTAGTATGCGCATTGATTTTTGATCCTTCTTCAACATCACCGCGGAGTCGATGCGAATTATTTTGTATTTGTCTTACTTGTGGCTTCGAGCATTTTTTGAGGGCTATCATGCGTATTTCTCAAATAATGTTGGGCAAAGGTTTTGGTGGCGCGGAGCGTTCGTTTGTGGACACGGCGCTGGCACTGGCCGCGCGAGGGCACGCGGTTCAAGCGATTTGCCATGCGGAATTTTCAAAGCAAAACTTGTTGGAGAATGTTCCGAATTTGGAGCTTTGCAGGGTTCGTGCCGGAGGAGAGTGGAATTTTTTGACTCCCCGCAAGATTGAGAAGCTCTTACTTGAGTTTGGCACGGAGATTGTGCATACGCAGTTGAAACGAGCGGCTTGGCATGGGGGGCGAGCCGCCAAGCGAGCAGGTGTCCCAGTCGTCGCGAAGCTGCACAATTATGTGCAGCTTGCACGTTATAAGTATGTGCATACGCTGTTTTGCACGACTCAGGATCAGCGACGCCATGTGCTCGAAGCGAATTGGCCGGAGGACAGAGTCGAAGTTGTCCCAAATTTTTCGAGAATCGAACCTGTTGATTTCGTCAAAAAAGCCTCAGCAGGGCCACTGCGGATTCTGACTTATGGTCGTTATGTGCCTAAGAAGGGCTTTGATGTGTTGCTACGTGCCTTTCGCAGTTTATTAGATGCCGGCATCGATGCTCGATTGGTGATTGGGGGACAAGGCAGCGAACTTGCGGCTTTACAGGCACTTGCCGCCGACTTGAAACTATCGCAACAGGTGGAGCTCGGCGTGTGGATCGATGATGTCTCGGATGCCTTAAGCATGGCCGATTTGTTTGTACTTCCTTCATTGGATGAGCCCTTTGGTGTTGTCATGTTGGAGGCGATGGCGAGTGGAGTGCCGATCGTTAGTACGAAGACAAAAGGGCCGTTGGAGGTTCTGAATGCGGACACTGCTATTTTAGTCGAAATCGGCAGCGAAGACGACTTATTTAAAGGGATGTTGGCGGTGGCAAATGATCGCCTTGCGGCTGATAAACGGGCCGAGACTGCTTTGCAACTTTACCGAGGTCGTTATTATGAGGCTGCGGTGATTCCGCGTATTGAGGCGCTTTACCGTCGCGTGATTGCTGCTTCATAGCTGCATTTTAAGGATGCAGAAATACGCGATTGGTTACAGCTCGCGTGGAGCTTTATCGAGTTCAGTATAGCTCGTCATAACTGCATTTAGCATGGATTGCAGGCTGAACTCTTGTCTTTGCGTTACGCTCGGAGGGGCTGCATGCCATGTGCTCAGCAGATTCACCATGGCGCTGTGATCGCCCAGATTGATCTTACCGGCTGGGAGCAGAGCATCGAGTTGTTCCGCGACTCCGCCGTGTGCGTAGCCAGCTACTGGTTTTCCTAGTGCAAGTGCTTCCAGTGTGACACGTCCAAAGGCCTCTGGATCGGTGGAGCAGGATACGACGACGTCGGAGACGGCCATGATTTCGCGTAAGTCGCTGCGGTGGCCGACTAGAGTGATGTCACCGTCTAAGTCAGCGGCTTTGATGGCGGCTTTCACTTCCTCGAAAAAATCCATTTTTTTCGGGTGTGGCTCACCCACTAGTAGGCCGTGGGCGGGGATGCCTTTGGCTTTTAGGGCTGCAAGCACTTCTATGAAATCGAGCGGTCCCTTCCAGCGGGTGATGCGGCCGGGGAGGGTGATTACGTATTTGTCTTTGAGCTGTGGGTACTTTTGTTGCCATTCGGTCAGCCATTTTGCATCAGGCTCAAAGCCGTAGGGGAATTGCTCTGGAGAGACTCCACGGTGAATGACGGTGAGTTTCTCGGCAGGCACATCGGGATAGTTGTGCCGCACATAGTCTTTGACACTATTAGAGACGCAGATGACACGCTCTCCACGAGTCATGATCTTGGAGTAGAGATTGACCGAGTAAAAGCCGTGCACCGTGGTAACTAGGCGTGGGCGCGTTTGTGGGTCCATCTTACGCCAAGCCAACCATGCCAGCCACGCGGGCAGGCGAGAGCGCAGGTGGAGGATGTCGGGCTGTTCTTGCTCAAATAGTTTTCGCAGCACTTTGACTTGTTTCAGCGAACTCAGACGCTTCTTGTGGACGGGCAGGGTGATGTGACGGCTGCCTTCGGCCTCGAGTTGCTCGACTTGGCGTCCACCGTTGGAAATTACTATGGATTGGTGGCCGTTCTCTATGAGGTGCTTGCCGACTTCGAGCGTCCCACGTTCGACTCCGCCGGAATTGAGTTCTGGTAAGATTTGGATGACTTTCATGGCGAGATGCGAGAAGTGAACTTTGGCGCGTGGATGTTGATAGAGGTCATGAATGAGTGACAGCTTAGTCAAGTCCTAGGTCAAAGCAATGGCTTGAGGATGACCAACGCGGGCTTTTTCGGTTTTGGTTCGGTGATTGACGTTCTATGAATTTATAGTAGCATATTGGTATTATGAAATCTCATATCAGTGCTACAATAGATCAGGATATTCTTGCACGAGTGGATCGCTATCGTCGCGGAGTCAAGCGTTCGCGGAGCCAAGTAATTGAAATCGCTATCGAAAAACTTCTGAGAGAAGAACAGCCTGAGTCGACAACTGTGGTGACTTCGACAGGTCAGTTTACTGGCGAATTTTCGAGGAACGACACTTATGAGCGCTGAGCACTTAATGGGCCGTGTCCTCGTGGACACAAATGTGCTCATCTATGCGACTTTAGCGGGAGATGATCGCCATGAACAAGCGAGGGATGTCCTCGACCTCCGCTTTCGAGAGGGGCTGGAACTGTGTGTTTCCGTGCAAAATTTGGCTGAAATGTACCCCAATCTTACTGGCCCCAAAAATAATCCACCCGACTCACCAGAATTGGCTAGAACTAAGATTGATTCGATTGCGGGCTTGGACTTTCTGACTGTATTACCGTTAAGTTTATCGATTACACGACGGGCCCTTCGACTTTGTGAAACTTACTCGATTCGACGGCAGCAATATTTTGATATGCAGCTCGTGGGCACCATGCTTGAGGAAGGGATCAGTTTCTTGCTCACGGAGAAAGTGAAAGATTTTAAACCAATCAAAGGTATTCGAGCCATTAATCCTTTCACCACCGTGATTTCGTGACTGGTCCTGAGATGAGGATGGATTCCTCGTTAAAAGAAGCGATGGGAGACGATTTTTGCGATGCGTGCGGCTTCGTTCAGTGGTGGGGGAGCTTTGAAACTGGTAAGGTCGGTCTGGTCCTCGGAGTAGCTTAGAACATGCTTGCTTTGTTGGAGGGCATCGAGGCCACGGATGATGCGGGATTCACCGGCCTTGCGTGGTACTGGCAGTAGGCCTACTTTAGCGCCGGAGCTGAGGGCTTCATATACCATAGAGACACTGTCTTCGGTGACCCAAACATAGGAGCTTCGTCCCAGCTGTTGCGGAAGCCAGTCCGCTTTCGTTTGTTCCACTGGAATGACTTCAAGCTGATTGCTTTCTAGTGACTGCAGTCGGGCCGTCGTGCTTTCCGGGGTGCGGCGCGAGGTGGTCAATTTCCATTGTAACTGTGAATTTGAGTTTAGGATCGTTGAAATTTGATTCAAGAGGGCGGCTTCGTCCCAGTTGTGGTGCTGCGAGGGGCCGCCGATGAGAAAGAGTCCTGTGTTGGGGGCTTTATTGGGGCTGGCTTCGACGGTGTTCATCGCGCCTGTAGTTTGAATGATGTTGGGGCCCTGGCGTTGGTCATGCGCGGGCACGACGCAGAGGTCAAAGAACCGTGTCAGGCCCTTGGGAGGCGCCATGATCAGTAAGGTGGGAGCGCCCGTCGCACGGCCTGCGGCCAATAGGCTGGAGTGGGTTTGACTGCCTGCCGCAATAATGAGGTCGGGCTGCGGCAGCGTTGAGGCTGAGGGGAATGTGCCGCGTACTGCCTGCCACCAGGAGGCTTTGTGGCTGTCGATATCGATCCGTATGGGCTCGATCGGCGTTTGCTTGGACAGGGCGTGTATTAATCCTGAGCTCTGGTTTTCGTGCCCGCGTTTATGATCGCAGATCTGCCAAATGATCTTTGCGGGTGCCATCTTGTTTTGAAGCTGAGACATAAAATAGGCTGGCATATTGGAAGGGAATAGGGGCATTGCGAACTATTAGAAAATAATTTCTTCGATTTAACGCTCGTCACTGCATCTCATTTGGGTATTGAGTCGACGATTGCAATGACGACTACTGCTACAGGAAAACTAGAAGGGCTGGAAGGCTTCGAAAAACTCGATATTGGAGAGCTTTATTACATCGGTGACCGCCGGTATATTGATCAAGGCTTGGCTTACTACCGTCAGTTCGCGGTGGAGGGCTTGGAATGGGACGGTCAGCATAAGCGTATGACTGCGCTGGTGCAGGGGCGACGCCTGCATGCCTATGAAGTGGTGCTCCAGGTGCGCGATGGGCGTTTAACCCATGAGTGTGAGTGCTCGGTCTGGGAGTCTACGGGCGGCTGCAAGCATGCTGTGGCAGCTGCGGCTGCCATGTTCCTTTCGGTGCAAGGCGTGAGTGTCGGTGGGCAGTCCATGCCAGACGATTATGCTCAAGAGTTGCGTAAGCAGTTGGGCTACCGCGATGTAGGGGGCGAGGGCCACCATGGCGAAGCGGAGGTGCCGCAGCAAGTGGCGGAGTTCCACTTAATGGAGGTGGATAATAATGGAAATTTGGGCTTCAGCATCGAGGGCTCTGTGCCTAAGGACTTCTTGAGCTCCTTTGGCATTGTTTTGGCTAGTAGCTATGGCTTTCGCGTCTCTCGAGAGTTTGTTTTAGATGCCCCTGAAGCTCAGTTGCAGAGTTTTCTAGAGGAGGCCGAAGCGGCTAATATCGCGGTGCTGAACCTTTTGGATGGTGAGCCGCACCCCTTAGTGATGGAGGCGGGCACTGCGCATCTGGAAATTCAGCATACGCTGCTAGAGGATCGTGTTGTGCGTCGTATGTGCTTTCTTGATACGACTGGCCTGGAATTGGATGTGGTGCATTTGATTCCTAATAGTTCTTACGTTTTGCTGGGCGAAGGGAGTCTGTGCAAGGTGAACTCAAACGGGCTTGGAGCCGCGGGGAACCTAGGGCCGATCCGTATGGAGCTGGAAGTGGAGGCTTTTAACGAGCAGAATTTGACTCCGAACTCTTCCAACGAATCCTATTTGTTTGCGGTCAAAGGCAGCAAAAAGAAGCCGCGCGCTATGAAGCCGAAGCAGATACGGCTTGAACTCGATTTGACTGCGATGGAAAACGTGGCAGGGGAATGGGAGGCTTTTGAATTTGATCTCTGTTTGAATCTCGACGGCTATCGAGTGGAGCTGTATGAGCTGGTCTCGCGTTTTTTGGCGCCGACCTTGCATGCCTATGGGGGCAAGTTACTGAGTGCGAAGCGCCGGGTGCGCAGTCTGTGCGACTTGCTGCGTCGGGTGCTTTCTTCGAATTTGCCTGCGAATGATCTCGAGTTGGAAAATTATGCTGCGGATTATCCGGAGCTCTTCGATGTGAACTATCGCGTCGGCGTGTGTGAAATCGCGGAGAAGCTGGTGCAGGCACTTGAAGCCTACGATGCGGATTATAAAGTGACGGTGGCGGATGATGCGGGGCAGCGCTGGTTGCGTGGTCACTTGGATTTACGCAAACTTGCGATGTTGCTGTTCAGTGTCAGTGATGCCTGCAGTCGTTCCGATCTTCTCAATTTGGAAGAGGGTTCCATTGAGCTGGCGCACCCTGAAGCAGGAGCGGAAGCTTTGCAGCGTATAGTTTCGGTCTGCCGCACTTTGGGGGTTCAAGTGCAATTTAACGAGCAGGCGATTCGTTCGGAGCCGCTGAGTATCTCAGTGGATACGCGGGCCTCGGGCTCGGATATCGACTGGTTTCAGTTGCACCCTTCAATTCGTTGTGGCGACCGCACGATTAAGCCTGAGGAGTGGCAAAAGTTGATTTTGGGGCAGCTTTTGATCGAGGATAAAGATGGTAGTTTGATCATGCCTCAGATCGAAGGGGGCGAGGGCGGCCTTGAAATGTTGGCGGAGCTCTTGCGCCCGCAGCGCCAGAAGCCGGATGGCACGAAAGCGGAGGCCGACGATACCTTGCAAGTCTCGCGTCTCGAGATGCTGGATTGGATCATGTTGCGCAAGCATGGCGTGCATGTGACTTTGCCGGAAGAGGCTGAAAATTTGTTTTCGAGTTTATCACAGTTTAATGGGGTCGGCGCTTTTGTGAAGCCTGCGACTTTGAACGCCGACTTGCGCCCTTATCAAGAAGAGGGCTGTGCGTGGATTGATTTCCTCTATCATCATCGCTTTGGCGCTTGCTTGGCTGATGATATGGGACTCGGTAAGACCGTGCAGACGATCGGCTTCCTTGCGCGTTATTTCGAGCAGAACCCAAATTTGACACGTGCCAGTGTCTTGATTGTGCTGCCACCCAGCTTGGTCTTTAACTGGCAGGAGGAATTTGTTCGCTTCGCTCCTAGTCTAAAAGTGGTGGATTGTTTACGCAAATCAGCCTGGCATGATGCCTTGCGGGAGGCGCAGGTGATCTTGACGACCTATGACCGAGTGCGGCTGGATCTAGAGGCCATGGAGGGGACTCGTTTTGAAATTGTGGTCTTCGATGAGGCGCACAACCTTAAGAATGTGTCGGCGGCTCGCACTAAAGCGGCGGCGCATATCAATCGTCGTTTTACGCTTTGCTTGACGGGGACACCAGTGGAGAATAACGCGTCCGAGTTTTATTCTGTGATGTCGGCCGCGGTGCCAGGTATTTTCGGTACTTTAAAGGCCTTTAAAGAATACTTCCGGGAAGCACCCGATCGTATTTTGGGGCGCTCTCGTCCGTTTATCCTGCGTCGCACAAAAGATAAAATTCTTAAGGACTTGCCGAAGAAGGAGGAACATGAGCTGTTCCTCGAAATGTCGCCGATGCAAAAAGAGATCTATACCCGCACGGTGGCAGAGGTCAAAGCAGAGGTGGCGGAGGCATACGAAGACCGTCCTGAGCAGCAAGCGGGCATTGTGGCACTGGCTGCGATCCTGCGTCTGCGTCAAGTTTGTGTGAGTCCGGAGTTGCTGGGGAAGCACATGCCCGAGCATGCGCCTAAGTTCAGTTACATGGCTGACAAGCTCGAGGAGCTACAAGCTGAAGGGCATGGCGCACTCATCTTCAGTCAATTCATTGGCGGGCTGGATCAGATGGAAGCCATTGCCAAAGAGCGTGGGATCGACTATTTACGCATGGACGGGCGCACGCCTGTATCAAAGCGCAAAGAGATCGTGCGCTCTTTCCAAAGCGGAAACGGTCCGGCATTTTTCTTTATCAGTCTCAAGACTGGGGGCGTCGGCTTGAATTTGACGCGTGCCAACTACGTATTCCATCTTGATCCGTGGTGGAACCCGGCCGTTGAGAATCAAGCCAGCGACCGTGCGCACCGTATCGGGCAGACGCGTTCAGTTTTTGTGCAGCGTTTGATTATGCAGCACAGCATCGAGGCGCGTATGTTGGAGCTCAAGGCTCGTAAGGCTGAGTTGTTTAAGCAGTTGGTCGAAGAGCCAGGCGCTAAGGCCGCTAAGGCTGGCCTGAATCGTGATGACTTTGATTACTTGCTCAATGGCTAAGGCGCTTCGGATCCGCTGCGACCAAGTTACATCGAATTCATCATTCGATGTTGGACCTTGAGCGTTCGAAGTTCTTCAGCACCTCGGCGAAGGGCACTTCGGCGCAGCGTCCGAACAGTGCTTTGCCGCGCAGGCCGCGCACGGCGGACACCGCAGGCGAGTTGAGTCCACAGAGGAATCGGGCTTGCTGGCGTGGGCGGCCCAAGGCTGCGGGATGCGCTTTTATCAGTTCATCAAATCCCGTCAGATCGCAGCTGTTCATGCCGGGGCTCTGCCTTGCTGGCAGCTCGTCGGGAGCGTCGCCTTGGCAGATACTGCAGTGCCCGCAGTCTTGGATCTGCTCTCCAAAATATTCGAGTAGGTTCGCGGTTAGGCAGCGATCCCCTTGGGCGTAGTCGAGCATGCGGTGGATGCGTTCGATCTCCATGAGCTCGTGGGTTTCAAAGCTGGCCGCCATCTCCGCGCTGAGGGCATCGATGTCGGGTGTATCCGCAAGGAGTTCAAAGCGCTGTCGGTAGCCGGCCAGTTGCAGCTGGGCGAGGTCTTTGTGCTCCATACTTTCCAGTGCCCGCAGAATGACGCCGCGGTCCTGTCCGGTGTGGGCCATGGCCTTGTCCATGTCTAGGGTGACCCATTTCTTGGCTTTGCTGCAGCAGCTGAAGACTTTCTTCAAAAAGGCGGCTTGGTTGGCGGGGTATTGGGCGAGTAACCGCTTGCTGTCTACTTTGGGGGCGAAACGTATGCTGCCATAGTAGTGTCCGACAGAGCGAATGATGCCCGCCAATTCCAAGCGGGTGAGCAAGGTGCTGACTACTAGCTGGCGCATGTCGAAGCGGCGCGAGAGGTCGGTGAGTGCGATGTCGATCTCGTCACCGCCAGTTAGTAATTCGTCGAGTAGTCCGCGCAGACTGGTGCTGTCGGGCGTGTCGCCGTAGACGAAGTTTTCCAAAGTGGTGGCGTCGTCTGGACAGGCGAAGAGCTCGCAGACTGAGGGCTGTCCATCGCGTCCGGCGCGGCCGATCTCCTGCATGTAGCTTTCGTAGCCTTTAGCCATGTGGTAGTGGTAAATATAGCGGATGTCGGACTTGTCGATGCCCATGCCGAAGGCGATGGTGGCGCAAATGATGGGTGTGCGGCCTTGCATGAAGGCCTCTTGGGTGGCGACGCGTTTTTCCGCAGCCATGCCTGCGTGGTAGGCGGCCGCGTTGAAGCCAGCTTGTTGCAAGTGCTCGGCGACTTCTTCGGCGTGGCGCTGTAGGCTGACGTATACGATGGTCGCGCCCGCAGGGCGTTGCTTGAGGCGCTCCAGTAAAAGTGCGGGGCGTTCGGCGTCGTGGCAGGCGGTGACTCGCAGCTCTAGGTTGGCACGGTAAAATCCGGTGTTGGTGATGTCGGCGGGCGCAATGTCAAAGGCGCTCGCCATGTCGCTGGCGACTTGCGGTGTGGCGGTGGCGGTGAGTGCTAGCACCCGCTCGACTTTGAGTGCGCGTGCGGCGTCGGCCAGTTTTAGGTAGTCGGGGCGGAAGTTGTGGCCCCAAGAGGAGATACAGTGGGCCTCGTCGACGGCGAGTAAGCTAATCTTCTGACCGCGAATCAGGTTGAGGAAGCGTTCGTTACTGAGGCGCTCAGGTGCGACGAAGAGTAGTTTGACTGTGCCGCTGCGTATGTCGTCGGTCACGCGGCGGTAGTCGGCCTCATCCAGGCTGGAGTCCAAACGCTCGGCTTGGATGCCTTTGGCGCGCAGGCTGTCGATTTGATCTTTCATTAGCGCCAATAAGGGCGAGATCACGAGTGTCAGCCCCGGTAGTCGTAGCGAGGGCAGTTGGTAGCACAGACTCTTGCCCGAGCCGGTGGGGAAGATCGCACCGGCGCTGCGCCCGTCGAGTAAACATTCAATCACGGTCTGCTGACCGGGGCGAAAGGCGTCGAAGCCGAAGCGTTCTTTGAGTAGGGTGAGTGGGGTGTTGGAATGGGGCATGGGGCTTTGATTTATGTTTCGCTTTCACGCTGCACCCAGGCTTGTGCTTCTGTAAGTGTCGCAAATATCTGGGTGCTCCAGGGAGATTTGCCTTCGATGTAGCGATCGTAGGTGTTGGATAAGCTTTCTCCATCCTGACTATTGGTGACTACTGCGATTTTGACACGTGGGTTACTGCGGGCAGCCGCCATGTCGAGGTGCGCGACTTTGCGCATGTGGCTTTCTGTGGCTTCGACACGTTCGACGGCTGTGAGATCTACTATCTGAAAGCGAATGTCGTCAAAGCGTTCATCTCCAAAGAGTTCAAAGTTAGAGTTGAGCAGATCTTCTCCTGTTAAGACGCCTGAATAGGTCCAAGTGATGCAGTTTTTCTGCCATGTGATTGTGTAAGCCATTAAAATTAGGAGAGGGTGGAAATACTTGTGGTGGTTTTTAGTTTTGTAATTTTTGAGTGTTGGTAATGATTTATCAAATCATTACTTAGCATTTTCCGAACCTTATTGTAGCTTCATGATGTTTTGCATGCTCATTCAACATTTAGCCAGTAATGCCATCCAGGGCATTCAGGTAGCCGCTGAATACATTAAAAATTATGTAGATTACCAGTATCGCGATGATGGCTAACACTAGGCTGGGGTAGAGGATCGAGGCGAGTGTCATTGTACGATTGGCACGTTCTTGATATTGGCGTCCTGCGTTGAGTAGATTACTCTCGAGTTGTCCGCTTTGGGCGCCGGTGCTGTAGAAGGCCTTAAAGTCAGCTGGGAAGCATTTAAACCGGTGTAGCTCTATGGATGGGTCTTGCCCGGCTGCAAAGCAGGGCTCTAGTTGAGCGATTGCTTGGTTGTAGCGCGGGTCGTTAACTAATTTGGCCGAGAGGCGCCAAGCGCTGGGCGCGGGAATGCCAGCGGCAAGAAAGGTGCCTAGTGCGTAGGCTAGATCCGCCATGGCTTGCTGTTGGCTATAAGCGCGCAGGACGGGAAGCGTGCGCAAGATGCGGGGCAGTAGGGGGCTGTCGCTGCGGACGAGATAAAGGATGGCTGCGATCAGTAGCCAGATTGGTAGAATGAAAACTGTGCTTTCGAGCAGGTAGCGGCCGAGGCTCCATTCGAGCCCGTGTTCGTAATCGATCATGCGCGCGATGGGCAGCAATAGGGCGGTGATATGTATCACGATCAAGGGGTAAATGCTCCCTAGCAGCAGTTTCATCTGGGTGGCTCCGATACTGGCGTGGCGATCAGATAAGTTGCTTAATGTGCGGGCTAGGCTGCCTGTTTCCATGCCTGCTAAGAGGAACTGGCGATCTGCCCGTGGTAACCACTGAGGTGCGCGGGCCAGCACCTCGCAAGGGGGATCGCCGGCCTCTAGTTGATCGGCCATTGCATCGCGTCCGGGTTGCGGTAAGCCTTGGCTCAGGCGTAGTGCATCGCTGAGAGGCACGCCAGCCTCTAGTTGCTGGCCTAGTTGCGCATACCAATTGGAGAGATTTTTGTGCGAAGCCATGGGTGTAAGCAATGTGGATTCATTCTCTGATGGCGATAGGTAAAATTCAGCTTTGATCCTTGTCGTAAATACGCTTCATTCGTGGGCAGGAGAGAATGAATATCATAGATGAGAACAAAAAGGTGAAGACGTGAGTCGTCTGTGGAAGCTTCTGGCAGTGCTTGCGGTGCTGTACGTCTTAATGTTTGGCATGAGTTTTCTTGCGGATCCATTAGGTCAAGTGCCTGTTTTGGATGCGCGTGAAAACGTCGCTTGGGCTGCTGTGATACGTGAGGGGGCCTTACCTGCGGAGCCGATCTATCGCGCATTGCTCTATCCTTGGGTCTTGGCGCAGTTGCCAGCTGCGAGCTTGCCGGCGGGGGCGACTTGTTTGGGCGTGTTCATGCATTTGGTCAGCGCGGCTTTGGTGGGCTTGATTGCTTTGCGCCTCTGGCGAGTCGAATCGGCAGCGTGGGCCTCGGCGCTGCTCTTTGCGATCTATCCAGTCGCTTTGTATTTTGCAGGGCAAGTCCTCGACATTACTTTTTCCATTAGTTTCTTTCTGGGTGCAGTTTATCTGCTGTTGCGTAGTATGGAGTCGGCCTCGCTTCGCACGCACTTGCTACTAGGCCTGGCCGCGGGACTGCTGGGCGGAGTGGCTGTGCTGGCACGGCCTAACTTTTTGCCCGCAGTGCTTTGTTTTCCGTGTGTGGTGCTGCTTGTGCAAGCGCGCCCCTGGGGTGCGGCGCTTGCAGTGTCTGCCGGCATCTTGTGTGCCTTGTGCGCACAAGGCTTTGTCAATCAACAGCTGTCGGGGCAATTTCGCCTGTTGCCATGGCAGGGCGCGTATAATCTCTTCGCCGCCAATCGGGAGGGGGCGAATGGTAAATACTACATGCAGCGCGTCACTTTCGATGCAGTGCCCGCAGGCGCGAATACAACGCGCATGGAGTCCGAGCATTTCTATCGTGAGGCATTTGGTGCGGATGCTGATTTTGAGGTGGATGCGATGAATGCATATTGGCGCGAACAATTGCGCGAGTCCGTCGCCGCAGATCCGTGGCGATGGCTGGGGCTCATGGCGCGCAAGGGCTTCTATGTCTTTAATAATTGGGAGCAGTATAATAATCTGAGCTATCATTATCATCAGGCACGTTGGCCTTTGTTGGCCTGGAACCCTTTGGGCTGGGGAGTGCTCTTGTTGTTCGCAGGGGCCGGGCTCTGCTTTGGTTACCGGAATTCCGATCGACCTGCTTTTTGGGGAATCACTATACTCGGGCTGGCATATGCCGCAGGGCTGTTGCTCTTTTTTGTCAGTGCGCGTTTTCGCCTGCCGCTGGTTCCTCTGCTCTGCGTGGCCGCGGGGGGCTGTGTCTTTTTGCGTAGGCCGCAAGGTAGGCGCGATTGGAGCCTAGCGATTATACTGCTGTTATGTCTGGGAGGCTTGACCTTTGGCAACTGGTTTGATGCCAGAGACCGTGCGCCTTTTATCCAAGACGAAGTGCTGCTCGCAAAAGCCAATAGCGAGCTTGGAGATGATTTGCAGGCTTTAGCGCTATCGCGCTCCGTCTTGGCACGTGACCCTATGCGCGCAGAGGCGCAAGGCCTCGAGTTGACGAGTCTCTTTAACCTGTGGTTACTCCAGCGTGAGCCGATTTATTGGCAAGATTTAGCCCCCGCGCTTGAGAGGGTTCAGTCCAGCGATGCGGCTGTTGAATTTATTCGTGGCGTATTTTTGTGGCGCGAGGCTCAGCCTCAGCAGGCCATCGCGATCTGGCAGGCCGCGGTTCGAGACTTCGGCGCGAAGGCACGCTCCAGTGCGGATGCGCTTCAAGCTGTGGGAGCCGCGCCCTCGGAAGCAGGGCGTTCTCAAATCATTGAGCAGTTGCGGCAGATTTTAGGCGTCTGATCTTAGCCTTCTAGCTTGCTATTTTGCTTATTTAGAATAATTCTAAATTAAGTATGAGTAAAGCAAGGCCGAGTCCAAATGCTGCTGAATGGGTCGATGCCCTGGCTGTATTTTTACAGGAGAGCAGTCGCGTCGAGGCGATCCGGGTGGATGCTGCGCATCATCGAGTCGAGGTTGCGACCTTGGGCGAAGTGGATGTCGCTGCGTTGCAAGCGCGTCTGGAGGCGACGCTGGCTGCCATTGAGCAAAGCCCACATTCCAAAGCAATTGGAGTCGCGGTCGATTCCAAGCCTGATGGTGGACTGGAATTGAGCAAAGCGACTTGTCTGACTGCGCCTAAACTTTGGCGCTGGCGCGAATTGTCGATGCCTGGGGAGGCTGCGGCCGAGGAAGAGGATTGGCGAACTCTGGCCATGTTGGCCGGCGCCTGTGCCATCTTGGGTCTTACGGCTTGGGGCATGGATACAGCGGACGTGGCTCCTGCCTGGTTGCCGATGGGGCTGTATCTCGCTGCGATGCTGGCGGGTGGTTGGGACGCCTTTCAGGATGCGCGAGAGGGACTGCCCAAGGGGGAGCTGGATATACACTTTCTAATGTTGGCCGTGGCGGTCGGTGCGGCCTGCATCGGTGCGTGGGCGGAAGGGGCATTGTTGCTCTTTCTCTTTTCGTTTTCGGGGGCCTTGGAGCATTTTGCGCTGCACCGCACGCGCCGCGAGATAAACAGTCTATTCGATGCGGCTCCTAAGACGGCCCTGCGAGTGGATGCCTCGGGGAGCGAGCATCAGATACCGGTGTCTCAGGTGCAGGTCGGCCATATACTGTCGGTCAAGCCCGGCGGGCTATTTCCGGTAGATGCCGAAGTGATCGAGGGGAAAACAGCTGCCGACGAGTCCAATCTCACAGGTGAGGCGAACCCAGTCGCGAAGCTCCAGGGGGATCCTGTGTTTAGTGGCACGCTCAATCTGTGGGGCGCGGTGCACGTTCGGGCGACGAAGCTCGCGGGGGAGAGTGCTTTGCAGAAAGTGATTCGGCTGATTCAAGAAGCGCAGCATTTAAAAGCGCCCAGTCAGCGCTTCACTGACCGCTTTGGCACGGGGTATACTGTTGGTATCTTGGGGCTCACTGCGCTGATGTTTTTTGTGTGGTGGCTCGGCTTTGGCATTCCCGCTTTCACTAATACCGAGCTCGGCTTTTCGGCCTTTTACCGCGCCATGACTTTGCTGGTGGTCGCTAGCCCCTGCGCCTTAGTCATTTCGATTCCTTCGGCGATTCTTGCTTCCATCGCATGGGGCGCCCGGCATGGCGTGCTTTTCCGCGGCGGGGCGGCGATCGAAAAATTGGCAGAGGTGAATCTAGTGGCATTGGATAAAACAGGCACGCTGACCACGGGCGAAATGGAAGTGGATCGTATCGAAAGTTTCCCGCCTGGACGCGAAGATGAGGCATTGGAGCTGGCCTATTCACTGGAGAGTCACGGTTCGCACCCGATCGGACGTGCGATTCAAAAATACGCCAAAGCACAAGGGGCTCACCAAAGGAAAATCGACGACTTCGAAGCAATGAGCGGTCAAGGCGTGCAGGGCCGGGCAGGCGATGCGCTCTGTGTGCTGGGACGACGCGAACTGCTGGAAGCTGGCCCCTTGGCTGAGTGGATCCAGTCCGTGCCGGAGCCGTCGCAGGAGTTTGTTGAAAACTGGATATTTAAGGGCGATCTGATCGCTCGCATTTTATTGCGCGATCAAATACGGCTTGAATCCGCGGCCACCCTTGAGGCCTTGCGCGGGCTAGGCGTGCGCACTGTGATGCTGACTGGTGACCGCCGCGCGGCGGCTGAATCTGTCGGGAGCCAGATTGGTATCGACGAGATACGAGCCGCCCTCAGCCCGGAGGGAAAAGTGTCTGCCATTCGGGAGTATACCGAAGCTGGATACAAGGTCGCGATGGTTGGTGATGGCGTCAATGATGCGCCATGCTTGGCGGCCGCCTATGTCTCGGTCGCTATGGGAGCCCGCGGCAGTGATGCGGCGCTGGAGCAGAGCGAGGTGGTGCTGATGAAGGATCGCATCGAGAATTTTCTAGCGGCGGTCTCTCTGAGTAATCGAGCCCGCGCCATCATTCGTCAAAACCTCGCTATCGCCCTCGGCACCGTCATCCTAATGGCCGGCGCTGCGATCCTAGGTTGGATTCCACTCAGCATCGGAGTCTTCGCCCACGAAGGCAGCACCGTCGTCGTCTGCCTCAACAGCCTGCGGCTGCTCTTTAAATCTTAGTCGTTCTGTTGCTAGAGCTCGCCTAAAGGTACACATCGGCGAATTGCATTGACATTGTTTGTGTGTATCGTGTGTATTGTGGTGGGTGAAGAGTGGCGATGTAATTAAGAAACTGAAATTAGATGGTTGGTTTTTGGCACATGTTAAAGGTAGTCATCAGCAGTTTAAACACCCGACTAAACCGGGTCGGGTTACTGTGCCACACCCGAAGAAAGATCTCCCCATTGGAACGATCAAAGCGATTGCCAAGCAGGCCGGGATCAAACTCTAAAACAGAAAGATATTTTTTATGAATTTTCCAGTAATCATCCATAAAGACAGTGATAGCGATTATGGTGTAACTATCCCCGATTTACCCGGCTGCTTCAGTGCCGGCAGTTCGTATGAAGATGCGCTGGCCAATGCTCGTGAGGCGATCGAGTGCCATATCGAAGGCATGTTGGAGGACGGTGAAGCCTTGCCACAGGCCAAGAGTATCGAGCATCATAAAGCCAATGAATTGGCTCAGGATGCGGTATTTGCTTTGGTGGCTGTCGATTTGAGCAAATTAAGCGGCAAGGTGAAACGAGTGAACATTACCTTCCCCGAGCGTTTATTAAGCCAGGTGGATCATTTTGCTGGCTCACATGGAGAGTCTCGTTCGGGACTCCTGGTCAATGCGGCGTTGGAATATATCAGTAGTCGTTCAAAATCAGCCTAGCCTCAACAGCCTGCGGCTGCTCTTTAAATCAAACAAAGAATAAGTCCAAAAAGAACAGGCAGATCACGCACACGCTGATTCCAAACTTGAGCGCAAAGGCCAAGATGCCGCCCACCACGGTGCCGATGCCCGCTTTGCCCCCGTCACGAAAACTGCGGCCTGCGGCCAGTTCGCCAATCACCGCACCCAGGATCGGGCCGACAATTAGCCAGAAGAGCGGGGGAGGGATGAAGAAGCCCACGAAGGCTCCCACAAAAGCGCCGACCGCGCCTTTCCAAGTCGCGCCAAATCGCCGCGCGCCCCAGACGCCCATCACGAAGTCTGCCAACTGCCCGAGTAGTGTCAGCACGCCGCCAAGGATCACGATCTTCCAAGTCACCGAGTCTTCCGCACCCATCCAGAGGCGGTGCATGATCACACCCAGCCATACGATGAGAGCGCCTGGCACCACTGGTAATAATGAGCCCGCTAAGCCGAGCATGAATATGAGCACGCTGACTCCCAGCGCGGTGTACTCGATTGCTGTCATATCAAATTATTAAATCAGTCGCGGATCAAAAGCGAAGTGTTCCGCAGCGCCGATCTTTATTTGATTAAATATGGATGCAGAGGGCAAATTTCGCTGCTTATGCGGATGGGAACATGGAGCGAGTGCTATTCGCATAGCGCACCAGTGCCAACATTACCGGCACCTCGACCAGAACGCCAACGATGGTGACCAATACAGCCGGTGAGGACGCACCGAAGAGTGTAATCGCAACTGCAACGGACAACTCGAAAAAATTAGACGCTCCGATCATACCAGCGGGTGCGGCGATATCGTGACTCAAGCGTAGCTTGCGGCAGGTACAATACGACAGGAAGAAAATCAGGCAGGTCTGAATAATTAAGGGGATCGCAATCAACGCGATATGGAAAGGATTGCTCAAAATCACATCACCTTGAAAAGAAAAGATCAGTATCAGGGTAAGCAGTAAGCCTCCAATTGTGACGTTATTAAACTTGGGGATGAAAGCGTCGTTAAAGTAATCTTCACCCTTGGTTTTGATAATATAATTTCTGGTAAGAACGCCACCAACCAAAGGGATGACCACAAAGAGAAAGACCGAGAGCAAGAGAGTATCCCAGGGGATGGTAATCCCCCCCACACCCAGCAACAGTGCCACAATCGGGGTGAAGGCGATCAGAATGATCAGGTCATTAGTCGCCACCTGCACCACAGTGTAGGCCGCGTTGCCCTTGGTCAAATGACTCCATACAAACACCATCGCGGTGCAGGGAGCCGCTCCGAGTAGCACCGCGCCAGCGAGGTATTGCTTTGCGAGGTCGGCGGGAATGAAAGCCTTGAAGACGACATAAAAGAAGAAAGCCGAAATGGCGAACATACTAAAAGGCTTGACCAGCCAGTTCATCACCCAAGTCACGTAAAGCCCCTTGGGATTTCGCCGCACATTTGTGACGCTGGCGAAATCAACTTTCATCATCATCGGGTAGATCATTAGCCAAATCAACACAGCGATGGGAATGGATACTTTCGCATATTCCAACTGCCCTAAGGCAGCGGGAATTGCTGGCAAAAACTTACCGATTAAGACACCTGTCACCATGCAAAGGATGACCCAAAGGGTTAAGTTCTTTTCAAAAAAACTGATTCCTGATTCTTGATTCTCTTTTTTCATTTCTTGTATCCAATTAATTGTTTCAAATTATTAACACCAGTGAGCTCCTCGGGGCACCAGGGGGAGATTACCGTGCGCTTGGAGTGTTGCTCCAGCACCTCGTTGAGGTACAGCAACTCGTCCTTACTTTTAGCACATAGCACGGGGTCCTGCGTTCCAGAATATGCGAAACTACGATTCATAATCCATCCAAAGGGCTCGATGCCAGCGCGGCGCAAATCATCCTGCAAAGCAGAGGCCTCGTGCGTGGGCGTGGCTTCCGGCAGCGCGACAATTAGCACTTTGGTAAAGTTGGGGTCCCGCACACACGGCAACAGTGTTTTGACTGCCTCTGGTAATTCGCCAGCGGATTTAGCAACTTCCCGATGATAAGACTGCGTGGCGTCTAGAAGTAAGAGCGTGTGCCCGGTCGGCGCCGTATCCAGCACGACGATACTCTGCCCGCCCTTGGCGACGGTTTGTGCAAACGCGGTAAATACGGCAATCTCTTCAATACAAGGCGAGCGCATCTCCTCTTCGAGTAGTGCCATCTCGTCGTCGGACAAAACACCACGGTTTTTCGTCAACACCTCATCGACATAGCGACTGGTTTCCAACTTAGGGTCAATTCTCTCAACTGTCAGGTTGTCGATGTCATTACCCACAGTTTCAGCTACGTGTGCAGCAGGATCAGTGGTGGATAAAATCACATTATTGCCGCGACGCGCTAACTCCGCCGCAATGGCAGCCGCCATGACAGTCTTTCCAACGCCGCCTTTGCCCATCGTCATGATCACGCCTTTGCCCCCTTGCTCCAGCTCTCCAATATACGTTTCCCAATCGCAGGTGCGCGCAGCCACCTCATCCAGTTCGGCCATCGAACAAAGATTGTCTGCCAATTCAGGCTGAATCGCAGCTTCGGCATAAATATTCTCAATCGCTTTGAGCCCCATGACACCCGCAGGACGAAAAGACACCGTAGTCGATGGCAATGCTTGCAAGCGTTCTGGCATTGCGGCGATGGCAGCACTCGACTTGGCAGCAAAGGCCTCAGCGATCGTATCCTGCGTGGGCGATGTAAAGACCCCATTAATGATCAAATGTTGATTGCTTAGCCCCAGTTCGCCCAGTTCCAGGCTAGCCCTTGCAGCCTCAGCCAAGGTCATCGATTCCGCACGCGAGACTAAGGTCAATAAAGTGCGGACCGGGTCCTTAAGCGCCCCGACGACTTGCTCAAACATCTCACGCTGCTCAGCCAAACCAGCCACCGGACCGAGACAAGAGCTACCATTCTCATTGGACACAATAAAATCGTTCCACGCCGATGGCAGATTCAACAGGCGTAGCGTGTGTCCAGTGGGAGCCGTATCAAGCACCACGTGCTCAAAGTCCTGCCCGACCCCGCCGTCGCTCAAAAGTTTGGAAAACTCGTTAAAGCCCGCAATTTCGACCGTGCAAGCCCCCGAAAGTTGCTCCTCCATCTGGGTGATGGCCGCCTCCGGTAAGACGCCACGATAAGGCCCAACCATCCGCTCGCGATACTCACTGGCGGCCACGATCGGGTCGATATTCAAGGCAAACAAGCCAGGCACATTATGAATGGCAGTCGGCGAGGAAGCCAGCGGAGTTTCCAACACTTCATCCAAGTTCGACGCCGGATCCGTGCTAATGAGTAAGACCCGCTTTCCCTGCTTCGCCAATCCCAGCGCAGATGCGCAGGCCATCGAGGTCTTGCCGACACCTCCCTTACCCGTAAAAAAGACATAGCGCGGCAGACTTTTGATAAAATCTTTCATTAGCAGCAGCCTCCATCCGCGCAGCAAGCACTGTCATCTTGCGGCGCCGAAAACGAAGTAAACAGCACCGACGTCTTAATATTTAAAGCGTCAAACAACTCAGCCTTCGAAGGATGACGCCCTTTAAGCCAAAGCACATCGTTGATGAAAATAAAAGGCAGCTCCTCCATCCCGCCATTACCAAGCATGTCCTTGACCGTTTCATTGGCAGCAAATGCCTGTGGTTGCTGCCCTAGATTATAGCGCTCCACACGCACACCAGCATGCTTTGAGACTTCCTTCAAAGCCGAGGCAAATTGAGCCAGGATGGGATCGACACTCGGTCCGCAGACTCCCGAAGAACAACACATCGCGGGATCGTATATTTTCAAAACCATTTCAGTGGCTTTCTGAGAATAAGATGCATCCCCCAATTCGTTTTCTACATTTTTCATAAAGCTTCTTCCTTTCTCTTTTTTTGGTCCCGGCATAGGTCTTGAACCGTGCACGAGACAATCTCCTCCAAAACCAGTCGATCTGCCTGGATCTCCTCAGCATCGGCCAAGGCCGAATCGAGCCATGCCCGCAAATGCACGGGGAAATCCTTAGCGAGCGCATAATACACCCAGCGCCCCTCTTTGCGACTTTGCACCAAGCCGGCGCTCTGGAGCACCGCCATGTGTCGCGACACCGTCGGTGTCGCCAGGCGCAACAATTCCACTACCTGACAGCCGCACAGCTCTTCATGGCGCGAGAGGGCCGCGATCACGCGCACCCGGCTCTCATCTGCCAGCGCCTTTGTCATATTCATTAAATCATTCATAGCTTTATTAGTTTGTCAGTTAGCAAAATATGAAACTATGGGTGCGCGAACCTTGCTTGTAGTCAAATGCTTTTTGAAAAAACTCAGTCGGCTGGGTGTGATTAAAAGTGCGGGGAATATGTTGTGAGTTGAATTCAGTTAATTGCAGATGAATCTGTACTTTGGCAAGCTGAGCTGTTTTAAGCTCG